>NZ_JBIUZW010000014.1:148015-184006 GCF_044745245.1 Herbaspirillum sp. NPDC087042
CGTCCCAATGCCCGCAAGGACCGCCAGGACCAGGTCTACAAGACCGCCCAGGAGAAGTACCTGGCCATGTTGAAGGACATCCAGGATTGCTACGAGCGCGGCCAGCCCGTGCTGGTGGGGACCACCTCCATCGAGAACTCGGAACTGCTCTCGGGCATCCTGAACAAGGCCAAGCTGCCGCACAATGTCTTGAACGCCAAGCAGCACGCCCGCGAAGCGGAGATCGTGGCGCAGGCCGGTCGTCCCAAGATGATCACGATCGCCACCAACATGGCCGGTCGCGGTACCGACATCGTGCTGGGCGGCAATGTGGGCAAGCAGATCCAGCTGATCGAAGCCGACGAGTCCCTGTCCGACGCCGACAAGGCCGCCCGGTCGCAGCAACTGCGCGATGAGTGGCAGTCCCTGCACGACCACGTGGTCAATGCCGGCGGCCTGCACATCATCGGCACCGAACGCCACGAATCGCGTCGCGTGGACAACCAGCTGCGCGGCCGTTCGGCCCGCCAGGGTGACCCGGGTTCCTCGCGCTTCTACCTGTCGCTGGACGACGCGCTGCTGCGCATCTTCGCCGGTGACCGCGTGCGCGCCATCATGGACCGCCTGAAGATGCCCGAAGGCGAACCGATCGAAGCCGGCATCGTGACCCGCTCCATCGAATCGGCCCAGCGCAAGGTGGAAGCCCGCAACTTCGACATCCGCAAGCAATTGCTGGAATACGACGACGTCGCCAACGACCAGCGCAAGGTGATCTACCAGCAGCGCAATGAATTGCTGGAGTCGGTGGACATGGCCGAGATGATCGCCTCGCTGCGCGATGGCGTCTTCAGCGACCTGTTCCGCCAATACGTGCCGGCCGAGTCGATGGAAGAGCAGTGGGACATCGCCGGTCTGCAAGCCGCGCTGAAGAACGAATGGCAGCTCGACGTGGACCTGGAAGAGATGCTCAAGGCCGAGCCCGACCTGTCCGACGAAGACCTGCTGGAGCGCATGCTGGCCGCGGCCAAGGATGCCTACGACGCCAAGGTCGGCGTGGTTGGCGTGGAATCCTTCGCCGGCTTCGAGCGCAGCGTCATGCTGCAGAGCATCGACAACCACTGGCGCGAGCACCTGGCGGCACTGGATCACCTGCGCCAGGGCATCCACCTGCGCGGCTATGCGCAGAAGAACCCCAAGCAGGAATACAAGCGCGAAGCCTTCGAACTGTTCGCCCAGATGCTGGACCTGATCAAGAACGAAGTCATCAAGGTGGTCATGACGGTGCGCATCCAGAGCCGCGAAGAAATCGAAGCGGCCGAGGAAAGCATGTCCGGTGGCTCGCCCATCAACGTCAACTACCAGCACGCCGACTTCAACCCCGATGCGGCTCCGGAAGAGCTGCTGGCGCCGACCGCCCAGAGCGAATCCGGCGACGACGATTCGGAATACCCGAAGGTCGGCCGCAACGATCCCTGCCCCTGCGGCAGCGGCAAGAAGTACAAGCAGTGCCACGGCAAGCTGGCGTAAGCCCCGCTGGCGCGCCGCGCTAGCGCAGACCGGGAAGGCCGTTCACCATCGATGTGGTGAACGGCCTTTTTGCTGATGTGGCCCCGGTGTGGCCGCCGTTATGGCTGCTGGTATGACTTATCATGATCGATCCGGCGCCTGCATGAACTTCGTCCCTGGCGCCGTCATGGAGAACAACAAGATGCCTTTCGCCAATTCCCCTTTCTTCTCGCGGTGCGCCGGCCTGGCCGGCTTGTGTTGCGCCGTGCTCCTGGCCGGTTGCGCGTCCAGCCCCCTGCCGCAATGGCGCGACAGCAACAATGTCGGCTATGCCCCGATTACGCCCTCGGTGCCTGTCACCGATACGGCTGTGCCGGCCGTGGCCATCAGCATCGCCGCACCCACGCGTGCCGCCCTGGTGGCGGCGGCCAAGACGGAATGGGATTTCTTCGGCAACCAGCAGATCGACATGCGCCACGAGCCCTTCAGTGCGCCGCGCCTGGGTTTGCTGGAGGATGAGGGCGAAGCCGTGCAGCGCGTGGGCGAATACTGGCACGCAGTGGGCAAGAACCTGACCGGGGCCGATTGCCAGCAAGCCTGGTCGGCGGCCTTCATCTCCTGGCTGATGGTCAGTGGCAACGTGGCGCCGCAGGACTTCGCGCCCAACGAAACCCATTTCAACTACCTCAGCTTCCTCAAGGAACGCCAGTCGCGGCCGTCGCCGCAGTTCGTGCTGCGCCCGGCCGAGAGCGAGCCGATCGCGCCGGGTGACCTGATCTGCGCCCCGCGCGGCAACAACAACGCCACCACGCTGGACGATATCCGCCCCGGCCTGGCCGGTCATTGCGACATGGTGGTGGAGGTGCATGCCGATGAGGGCTGGGCCGGTGCCATTGGCGGCAACGTCTTCAATTCGGTGTCGGAGTCGCTGATCCCGGTGGATGGCCAGGGCCGCGCCCAGCCCATCGCCCAGCGGCCCTGGCTGGTGGTGGTCAAGAACCTGCTGCCCTGAGGTCGACCGCGCCATGCCCCTCCTCGCCAAGATCCTGCTCGGGCCCGTGCTGCTGGCCCAGGGCAAGTGGCTGCGCAAGACCGCACTGCGCCTGCCGGAAACGGCCGGCCCGCGTAGCGGCCTGGAAACCCCGGACCAGCCGGCTAGTGCCGCACCCTTGCGCCTGCTGGTCGTGGGCGATTCCTCGGCCGCCGGGGTGGGCGTGGAACACCAGGATCAGGCCCTGGCGCAGCCGCTGGCGCGTCACCTGGCCGCACGCAGTGGCCGGCCGGTCAGCTGGCAGCTGGTGGCCAAGAGCGGGGTGAATTCGCTGGAAGCGCTGGATCTGCTGGCGCGCCACCAGATCGGCCCGGCCAGCGTGCTGGTGGTGGCGCTGGGCGTCAATGATGTCACCTCGCAACTATCACCGCGCCACTACGTGGCCAACCTGCGCCGCCTGTGCGGGCAACTGATGGAGCAGGCCGGAGTGGAGCACATCGTCCTGACCGGTCTGCCGCCACTGCACACGCTGCCGGCCGCGCCCCAGCCGCTGCGCTGGTACCTGGGACGTTGCGCACGCCAGCTGGACCGGGCGTTGCGGGCCTGGATCGCCGACGATCCGGCCCTGGCCTATTGCTCGCTGCAATGGGCCTTGCCGCACGAGATGGCCATCGACAAGTTCCATCCCGGCCACGGCCAGTACGCCCAATGGGCCAGGATGAGCGCCGAGATCATCGAAACCGGCTTCCTGCGTCATCAGCCGGTGACCGAAAGTGTTTAAAATACGCGTTCCGATTTTTACGCTGAAAGCTCGCCATGGCCGTCAATTCCCCGATCCCCGTTTCTTCCGACCTGAAAGCCGTCGCCGGCATTGAACTCGGCCATGCCGAAGCGGGCGTGCGCAAGGCCAACCGCAAGGATGTGCTGGTGATGAAGCTGGCCGAAGGCGCCACCGTGGCCGGCGTATTCACCAAGAACCGTTTCTGTGCCGCACCGGTGCAGATCTGCAAGACCAATCTGGAACAGGTGACGGCTGCCCAACCCATCCGCGCGCTGGTCATCAATACCGGCAATGCCAACGCCGGCACCGGCGAGGAAGGCCTGCAACGCGCCCAGTCCGTGTGCGCCGCCCTGGCCCAGCAGATGGGCCTGCAGGCCGGGCAGATCCTGCCGTTCTCCACCGGCGTGATCCTGGAGCCGCTGCCGGCCGACCGCATCATCGCCGGCCTGCCGCAAGCCATCGGCAACCTCAAGGCCGACAACTGGTTCAACGCGGCCGAGTCCATCATGACCACCGACACCCAGCCCAAGGCGGCCTCGCGTACCCTGACCATCGGTGGCAAGCAGGTCGTCATGACCGGCATCAGCAAGGGCGCCGGCATGATCAAGCCCAACATGGCCACCATGCTGGGTTTCCTGGCCTTCGACGCCAAGCTGCCGCAGGCGCTCTTGAACCAGCTGGTCAAGGATGCCGCGGATCACTCCTTCAACTGCATCACCATCGATGGCGATACCTCGACCAACGATTCCTTCATCCTGATGGCCACCGGTGCCGGCGAACTGGAGATCACCAGCGCCGACAGCGATGACTACAAGCAACTGGCTGCCGCCGTGACCGACCTGTCGCAGCACCTGGCGCACCAGATCGTGCGTGATGGCGAAGGCGCCACCAAGTTCATCGAAGTGGCCGTGGAAGATGGCAAGAGCATCGAGGAATGCCGCCAGATCGCCTATTCCATCGGCCACTCGCCGCTGGTCAAGACCGCCTTCTTCGCCTCTGATCCGAACCTGGGCCGTATCCTGGCCGCCATCGGCTATGCCGGCATCGACGACCTGGATGTGTCGAAGATCAACCTGTGGCTGGACGACGTCTGGGTCGCCAAGGACGGTGGTCGCAATCCGGATTACCGCGAGGAAGATGGCCAGCGCGTCATGAAGAAGGCCGAGATCGTGGTGCGCGTGAAGCTGGCGCGTGGCACGGCCAAGGCCTCCATCTGGACCTGCGACCTGTCGCACGACTACGTCTCCATCAACGCCGACTATCGTTCCTGATCCGCTGATATCAACGCCGCCACCTGCCCACCTATCCCCGGGCGGGCGGCGTGCCCGGGATGGCGGCGGCAACATGAATGCCCGCGCCCTCGGAACAATTTAATTCACGCAGGCCGCCGCCGCGTTGCGCCACAATGTGGCGTTGCATCTCCTCTCAAGCCCATCCCGAGCACCGATCATCATGACCCAGTTAGACCAATTCCTGCAGCGTGCCGAAGCCTTGCTGGCACGCGTCGAAGCCATCCTGCCCAATGCCGCTGCCCGCGAACCGGACTGGAGCAGCGCCGTCGCCTTCCGCTGGCGCGGTGCCACCGGCCAGCGCGCCGGTTACCTGCAGGCCGTCGGCCACATCTCCAGGATCGGCCTGGCCGACCTGCACAACATCGGCCCCCAGAAGGAACAGATCGACCAGAACACCCGCCAGTTCGTCGCCGGCCGTCCGGCCAACAACGTGCTGCTGACCGGCGCCCGTGGCACCGGCAAGTCCTCGCTCATCAAGGCTTGCCTGAACCAGTATGCCGACCAGGGCCTGCGCCTGATCGAAGTCGACAAGGATGACCTGCACGACCTGCAGGATATCGTCGAGCTGGTCGCATCGCGTCCGGAGCGCTTCATCGTCTTCTGCGACGACCTGTCCTTCGAGGAAGGCGAGGGCGGCTACAAGGCGCTGAAGGTGGCGCTGGATGGCAGCATCGCGGCCCAGTCCGACAATGTGCTGATCTATGCGACCTCCAACCGTCGCCACCTGATGCCCGAGCGTCTGTCCGACAACAGCACCTACACCCATACCGAGGATGGCGACCTGCATCCCGGCGAGACGGTGGAAGAGAAGATTTCGCTGTCCGAGCGTTTCGGTCTGTGGGTGACCTTCTATCCCTTCAAGCAGGACGATTTCCTGGAGATCGTGGCCCATTGGCTGCGCCATTTCGGCTGCACCGACGCGCAGATCGCTGAGGCGCGTGGTGACGCGCTGCGCTGGGCACTGCAGCGCAGCTCGCGCTCGGGCCGCGTGGCCTGGCAGTTTGCGCGTGACTACGCCGGCCGGGCGCAGGGCTGATGAGCACGTCCGCCAAGCCGATTGACGTCGCCGTGGGCATCCTGATGCAGCCCAATGGCGACGTGTTGCTGGGCCAGCGCCCGGATGGCAAGCCCTATGCGGGCTATTGGGAGTTCCCGGGGGGCAAGGTGGAGCCGGGCGAGAGCATCTTCGCGGCCCTGCAGCGCGAGTTCTTGGAAGAGCTGGGGATCGAGGTGCTCGATGGCGAGGGCTGGTGCGGCGTCGAGCACGTCTATCCGCATGCCCATGTGCGTCTGCATTTCTACATCAGCCGCCACTGGCGTGGCGAGCCGCAGAGCCTGGAAGGCCAGGCCTTTGCCTGGCAGGGCAGCGTCGGCGTGGAACCCCTGCTGCCCGCGACCATACCGCTGCTCGAATGGCTCGATCAGCTGAGGTACGGCGAAAAAGCGGGAAATTAAGCGAAGATGAAAGAAAAAGCCCGTGATCACTGCACGGGCTTGTCACCTTCGTCGTCCAGCGGCAGGTTCACTGCCGGGATGGTGTACTTCTCTTCGGCCCAGGCGCCGAGATCGATCTGTTTGCAGCGCTCGGAGCAGAAGGGACGATACTTGTTCTTCTCGTTCCATTCCACCTTGGTGCCACAGGTCGGGCAATCAACGATCGTAGCCATACTTTCTACTCAAACTCACAAATAATTCAGAAACCGCACAGGGCCAGTTCGAAGGGGACCTCGCCCTCGAAGGAGCGTGGCTTCTCGTCGCCATCCTGCTGGGTGAAACGTACCCACAGCATGTACTTGTTGGCCGAGATCTCGGGGATGGCACCCAACTCGATATCGAGCGACAGGCGCAGCATCTGGTAGACCTTGCCTTGCAGCATCTGCTGGTAACTGCCGCCTTCTGCGTTGATCTTGACGGTATGTCCGGATTCGCGCAGCAAGCGCATGACAATGGCGATAGCGTCGAACAGCGGAATCAGCGGGGCGAACCAGTTGGAAATATCCTTGAAGCGGCGCTCGAAGGGATGTTGTTGCCAGGCATAGTAGGCCGGCAGGTCGAACTCGCAGGCGCCACCCGGGATGATGGTGCGACCACGGATGCTCATGAGCCATTCATTGTCGCGGATGTTCTGGCCGGTCTTGCCTTGGGCTGCCGACAGGGCGCTGCTGGCCTGATCGACTTCGGCCAGGATGGCGTTGAGCATCTCGGGCTCGACATTGGGATTGGACTGGTAGGCCAGCAGGATCTGCTTCTGGCGTTCCAGTTCTTGCAACAGGTCGGACTTCAGGTCGGCGCGTCCGGCGACCTCCAGCATTTCGAAAATGGTGGCCAGGGCGATGTGATGCTGATGCGGGCTTTCCTGATGCAGGAAGAAGACGAACTTCTCATACAGGTCTTCCAGTCGCAACAGCGTGCGAATACGCTCATTGAAAGGGTATTCGTAGACGATCAAAGCATGATCCCTTTATTGGTTGAACCGGACTTGTTAAGGCCGCTGACAGGCCGCGCTGGTGCAAAAACCTCGTCAACATTGCAATGACTGTGATTCTGACCCATGCAGCAGAAAATTACAAATGAAGGACGCATCAAATGAAGCTTCGTGCAAGCGTCCACGCTGCTTCAGCGCCCCTTGGCCAGGGCCAGGTAACGTGCATGCAAGGCTTGTACCTGTGCGGGCAGGTCGGCGCTGGTGCCGCCATTGTCGATGACGTCGTTGGCCACGGCCAGACGGGCCTGGCGGCTGGCCTGGGCGGCCATGATGGCTTCCACCTGTTCGCGCTGCAGGCCGTTGCGTTGCATGACGCGCGCGACCTGCACTTCTTCGGGGCAATCCACGACCAGGATGCGGCTGGCGCGTTCGGCCCAGGTACCGGACTCGACCAGTAGCGGCACCACGAAGATCACGTAGGGACCGGTGGCCAGTTCGGCCTCGCGCAGGGTTTCGCTGCGGATGAGCGGATGCAGGATGGCTTCCAGTGCATGCCGCGCCGAGGGATGGCCGAAGACGTGCTCGCGCATGCGGGTACGGTCCATGGCGCCGCGGGCGTCGATGAACGCATCGCCGAAATGTTCACGGATGGGGGCGATGGCCAGGCCGTCAGGTGCGGTCAGGGCGTGGGCGATGGCGTCGGTGTCGACCAGCGAGGCACCCAGGTCGCCAAACAGGTTGGCGACGGTGGTCTTGCCGCTGCCGATGCCGCCGGTCAGGCCGATGGTGAAGCGTTCAGAAGGAGAGGTCATGGGGGGATGTGCAATCTCGTCAGTCAATGTGCGGTGGTTTCAGTAGTCGTAGATGCCCAGGCTCAGCCAGTGCGTTCCCAGCAGCAGCGCCAGCAGGCCGGCAATGGCCAGGCTGGGGCCGAAGGGAATGGCCTGGCCGCGCTGGTGGCGGCCGGCCAGCAACATCGTCAGGCCCAGCACGGCGCCCATGGCCGAGGCCAGCAGCAGCACCAGCGGCAAGGCTTGCCAGCCCAGCCAGGCGCCCAGTGCCGCCATGAGCTTGAAGTCGCCATAGCCCAGGCCATCCTTGCCGGTGATGAGCTTGAAGATCCAGAAGATCAGCCACAGTACGCCATAGCCGGCCATCGCGCCCAGCACGGCATCGTGCAGCGGCGCGATGCGATGGTTGATGTTGACCAGCAGCCCCAGCCACAGGAGCGGCAGGGTCAGGTCATCGGGCAGCAGCATGGTCTCGGCATCGATGAAGGCCAGTGCCACCAGCAGGGCGGTGCAGCTCATCACGGCCAGACCGGTCAGGCCCGCGCCGAAGCGCCAGGCCACCAGTGCGAACAGCGCCGCGGTCAACACTTCCACCGCCGGGTAGCGCCAGCCGATGGGGGCCTTGCACTGTGCGCAGCGACCGCCCAGCAGCAGCCAGCTCAGAAGCGGCACCTTGTGGTGCGCTGGCAGCGGTGTCTGGCAATGCGGGCAGGCCGAGTGCGGCAGCCATAGATCGTAGCGCCCGGTGTGCGGCAATGCCTCGCCGCGTTCCAGCGCGACGAAGTTGGCGCTGTCGCGCAGCATCATGATGGGCAGGCGATGGATCACCACATTGAGGAAGCTGCCCACCAGCAGGCCTAACACGGCGGCCATGCCGGCGAAGGCGGCCTGGCCGGGAACGGCATAGGCTTCCAGGAAAAACATGGTCTCGGTCATCGGTGAGGAAATGGGCGGGGGCCGCGCGTTCATGTGACAGCCCCCAGGCGGAACACCGGCAAGTACATCGCAACCACCAGGCCGCCGATGACCAGGCCCAGTACCGCCATGATAACGGGTTCCATCAGGCTGGTGAGGGCCGTGACGGCATCATCGACCTCACGTTCGTTGAGCTCGGCGATCTTGCCCAGCATGGTATCGAGCGCACCGGCTTCCTCGCCCACGGCGGTCATCTGCACCGCCAGGTCGGGAAAGACGCCGGTCGCTTCCATGGCCGCATGCAGCGAGGCGCCGTTGCGCACCGCATCGCGGATGGCCAGGCTGGCCTCGGCGTGGACCACGTTGCCGGCGGCACCGGCGACGGTTTCCAGCGCATCGACCAGGGCGATGCCAGCGCCGAAGAGGGTCGCAAAGGTGCGGCTCCAGCGCGCCAGCGCGGCCTGTCGCAGCAGCCGGCCAAACACCGGCAGGCGCAGGCTCAGGCGCTGGGCCCGCTGGCGCAGTCGGGGCAGGCGGTGCCAGGCCTGCACGCCCAGCAGCGTCGCCAGTGCCATTGCCCCCAGCAGGGCCGGCCAGGAGTGGCCCAGCCAGCGTGCGGTCGCCATCACGATGCGCGTGGGCAGCGGCAGTTCGGCACCGAAGTTGCTGAACATCTGCTCGAAGGCCGGTACCACCCACAGCATGATGACCACCGTCACCACCAGCGCCACCAGCACCACCGCGCAGGGATAGGCCAGCGCCGCGCGCACCCGGCCTTTCAGGGATAGCGACTTCTCGCGGTAGCCGGCGATGCGCTCCAGCATGCTGTCCAGCAGTCCGGCCTGTTCGGCGGCACGCACCAGGTTGCAGAACAGGGTGTCGAAGTGGCGCGGATGGCGTCCCAGGGCGATGCTCAGGCTGTCGCCGCGCGCGACGTCCTGGCGCACCGCGTGCAGCAGGGCCGCCAGTGCGCCGGTACCGGCGCCACGGATGGCGATGTCCAGCGATTGCAGCAACGGCAGGCCGGCGTGCAGCATGGTCGCCAGCTGCCGGGTGAAGAGCACCAGTTGCTTCTCGGTGATGCGTCGGGAACCGGCGCTTCCCCGACCTGTGCCAGGCGAACGGGTACCCGATGCCGGCAGGGCGGGCGCTGCGCCCAGGCGCGCCACCCGGATACCCTGGCGGCGCAGGGCGGAGCGTGCGGTCGTGGCATCGGTGGCGTGCAGCACGCCGTGGCGCGCCTGGCCGTGGCGATCCAGTCCCTGCCACTGGAAGGCGCTGCCGGGCGAGCTGCGTTCAGGTACAGGCAAGCACTTCTCCCAGGCTGGTCTCACCCCGCAAGACCTTGAGCAGGCCGGCGCGGCGCAGGTCGATGACGCCTTCGGCGCGGGCTTGGCGGGCGATGTCAGCGGTGGCTGCCTGGGCCAGGATCAACGCCTGGATCGCCGCGCTCACCGGCATGACCTGGTAGATGCCGGTACGGCCGCGATAGCCGGTGTGGTTGCAGGCCGTACAGCCCTGCGGCAGGTAGCCGCCCGTGCGCTGGGCGGACGGACGCCGGCAGCGGCATAGCTTGCGCACCAGCCGCTGGGCCACGATCAGGGTCACGGAGGCGGCGATGTTGTAGGCCGGCACGCCCATGTTGAGCAGCCGCGTCAGGGTGGCGGGAGCATCGTTGGTATGCAGCGTGGACAACACCAGGTGCCCGGTCTGCGACGCCTTGACGGCGATATCGGCGGTCTCCAGGTCGCGGATCTCGCCCACCATCAGCACGTCCGGATCCTGCCGCAGGAAGGCCCGAAGTGCCATGGCAAAGCCCAGTCCGGTGCGCTCGTTGATGCCGACCTGGTTGATGCCGGGCAGGTTGATCTCGACCGGATCCTCGGCGGTGGCGATGTTCACGCCCGGCTGGTTCAGCCGCTGCAGGCAGGCGTAGAGCGAGACGGTCTTGCCGGAGCCGGTCGGCCCGGTCATCAGCACCAGTCCATGGGGCCGGGCGATGGCCTGCAGCAGTGCCTGTTGCTGGGCCGCTTCATAGCCCAGTTCGGCAATCGCCAGCGCGGCCTGGCGGGTATCGAGGATGCGCAGCACGATCTTCTCGCCGAACTGCGTGGGCAGCGTGGAAACACGGAAATCCACGCTGCAGGCCTCCAGCGCCAGGCGCATCTTGCCATCCTGGGGCAGGCGCTTTTCGGCGATGTCCAGCCGCGCCAGGATCTTCAGGCGCGTGGCCAGCTTGTCCCTCAGGCTCAGGGGCGGCTGGGCCAGCTCGCGCAGGACGCCATCGATGCGCAGGCGTACCCGGCAGAAGTGCTCGAAAGGTTCGAAGTGCAGGTCGGAGGCACCCATGCCGACGGCATCGGTGAGCAGCTTGTGCAGCAGGCGCACAACCGGGACGTCGTCGGCGATGGGCGATTCGGGAGCTGGCATGGGGATCCTCCGGCACAGGATCGCCCGTGGCGGCGATCAGGGAGGGCAAGTCTCCCATGTCGCCCGCCGCTCAGGAAAGAGCGGCCGCACTTTGCGTGCGCTAATGTCGGCAGAGTTCGACGCGTTCGACGCGCCCTGCGCCGCGATCAGTCGCTGCCGGCGCCCTGGACGGCGGCAGGCGCCATCAGTTTGACCATGCGGATGGCCTGGTTCTGCACCTGCACGATCTCGATGACGCAACCGGCGATCTTCACGGCGACGCTGGCCTCGGGGATGTCCTGCAGGTATTCCAGCAGCAGGCCGTTGATGGTCTTGGGGCCATCCAGCGGCAGCTGCAGGCCCAGGCGCTTGTTGATGTCGCGCAGCGTGGTGCTGCCTTCGAGCAGGCAACTGCCCTCCTTGTCCCAGCTGAAGCCCTCACCCGACGAACCCGGCGAAGAGGTGGTGAATTCACCGATCATTTCCTCGATGATGTCTTCCAGCGTCACCAGGCCCTGCACTTCGCCGTACTCGTCGACCACCACGCCCAGGCGTTCATGGTTTTCCTGGAAGTACTGGAGCTGGGTGAAGACATCCGTTTCCACCGGCACGTAGTAGGGCGCTGTCAGCAGCGCGCGGATATCGTCGTGGCTGATGTCTTCTTCGCGGCGGAACAGCGACACCGTCTTGCGCACATGCAGGATGCCGACGATGTGGTTGATCTCGCCTTCATAGACCGGCAGCTTGTTGTGATAGCAGGTCGCCAGCTGGTGCAGGATCTCGTCCACGGGCACGGCCAGGTTCAGGGCCTCGACCTGGGGACGTGGCGTCATGACGTCTTCCACCGAGATCTTTTCCAGGTCGAACAGGTTCAGCAGGATGCTCTTGTGCTTCTGCGGGATGAAGCTGCCGCCTTCGAGGACGATGGAGCGCAACTCCTCGGGCGAGATGCGCTGCTCGGCTGCGCGCGCGCCGGTCTTGATGCGCAGCAGCTTCAGGATCGCCGACACGAACAGGTTCACGAACGAGATCAGCGGCTTGGCCACCCGCATCAGGGGTTTGAGGATGAAGCCGGTGAACAGCGAGATGCGTTCAGGGTAGGTCGCGCCGATCACCTTGGGCACGATCTCGGCAAAGATGATCAGGAGCGCCGCCACGCAGGCAGTCGCCGCCGTGATCACACGCTGGTGATTGCCGAAGGCGGCAATGGCCAGCGCGGTCACCAGGGCCGTAGCCAGGGCGTTGATGGCGGTATTGGCAATGAGGACGAGCGAGAGCAGGCGGTCAGTGCGGTCCAGCAGCCACAGGATGGTGATGGCGGCGCGATTGCCCTGCTTGGCCAGATGGCGCAGGCGATGGCGGTTGGCGGCCATCAGCGCCGTCTCGGTCATGGAAAAGAAGGCCGAGAGCAGGATCAGGATGAGGAGTGCAAGAACTTGCACCCATATGGGTACGGTTTCCAAACGTTGCCGTCAGGTTGATTGCCCTCATGCAGAGGGAGTCGGCGGGCCTGAGTTATTGTGATTGTTGCAATAAAAGCAGGGCGGCCAGCGAGCGGCAAAGTCTAGACGATGGGGGGATATCCCGCAAGCCGGCGGGGGCCGGCCTGTTGTGTGTCAGTAACCGCGCTGGCGGTCGTACAGGTGGGGCGGCACCAGGCCGCCCTCCAGGGCCGAGATGGCCACCGCTGCCTGGCGTGCCCGTTCGCGCCGCGAGGGCGTGGCGCCGGCATGGGGTGTGACCAGGATGCGCGGATGGCGCCATACCGGGGCGCTGGCCGGCAGAGGCTCCTCGTCGAACACGTCCAGCACGGCGCCGCTGATGTGGCCCTGGTCCAGGGCGGCCAGCAGATCGGGCAGGCAGACATGGCTGCCGCGCCCGACATTGATGACGGCCGCTCCGCGCGGCAACTGCCGCAGCAGGTCGGCGTTGATTAGGTGACGGGTGTCGTCGGTCTCGGGCAGCAGGCAGATCAGGATGTCGGTGCGCGCCAGGAAGTCGGGCAACTGTGCGGCGCCGGCATGGCAGGCCAGGCCCGGCTCGCTGCGCGGCGAGCGCGCCCAGCCGGCCGTGTCGAAGCCGATCCGGGCGTGCATGCGCGCTGCCGCCAGTCCCAGCGCGCCCAGGCCCAGTACGCCGACCCGGGTTTCGCGGGCGGTGCGCGCGGTGGAGAACTCGCGCCACTCGCAGCTTGCCTGCTGCGCGATGATGCGCGGCATGTCCTTCAACAGCATGAGGCTGCTCATGAGAGTGAATTCGGCCATGCGCTGCTGGGTCTCCGGTGTGACCATGCGCACGATGGGCAAGTTCGGCAGCTGCGGATCGGCCAGGATGTGATCGACGCCGGCGGCGCTGCTGATGACGGCCTTCAGGTTGGGATAGCCGGCCAGCCGCCCGCCCTCGGGCTGCCAGACCAGCGCATAGTGGACGCGGGCCGGGTCGACGTCGGCATCGTCCCAGGCGTGGACTTCAAGTTCCAGTTGCGGTGCGAATTCGGCAAAGCTGGCACGCCACTCGGGCAGGGCGGCGGCGCCGCCGGACTTGACCAGCAGGACGGGGCGGGGGGCAAGACTCATTGATGCGACTCCACGGGATTGGCCTGGTGCATCGGCCGGCGCAGGGCCGGGTCGAAGGGATTGATACGGCGCGACAGCGCGCCGGCTTCCCGCTGCAACATCTGTACCACGGTGGGCAGGCGTTCCTCGGTCAGGCGCGAGGTCAGCGTGCCCACGCTCAGGGCGCCGACAATGGCGCCGCCGCAATCGAACAGGGGCACCGCCAGGCCGGCCATGCCATCGAGCAAGCCAGCCTGGCGTGCGGCGTAGCCGGTCTCGCGCACGCGCTCGATCTCGGTGCGCAGGTAGACCTCGTCATAGACGCCGAACTCGCGCAGGCGCGGCACGTTGTAGCGGATTACTTCTTCGCGCTCCTGCTCGGGCAGGAAGGCCAGGATGGCCAGCGCGCCCTGGCCCACGCCCAGCGCCACGCGGCCACCGATGTCGCCGGTGAAGGCGCGGATGGGGAAGGGGCCGTCGACCCGGTCCACGCAGACCGCATCGAAACGCGAACGCACCAGCAGGAACACCGTATCGCCCAGGCTGCCGCACAGGCGCAGCAGGGCCGGACGGCTCAGGCTGCGCAGGTCGGAGGCATTGCCGGCGCGGGCGGCCAGGGCGAACAGGTCCATGCCCAGGCGATAGAGCTTGCTGCGCTCGTCCTGTTCCACCACGGCCTCGGCCACCAGCGACTGCAGCAGGCGATGGGTGGTGCCCTGGGTCAGGCCGACGCTCTTGGCCACCTGGGTCACGCGCATGCCTTGTGGCGGTGCATCGGCCAGTGCACGCAACACCGCAAAGGTGCGCTGGATGCCATTGACCGGAAGGGTGGCGGAGGTCGTGGCGTCGTCGTTGTGCTCGCTCATGGGGGACTTAGTCTGCTGGATGGAATCGGGTGGCGATTGGCTCCGATTGAATTTCATTGAGTGGAATAAATTTAAAAAAATTCCCGACTGTCGAAATACGATAGCAGAATTGGCACTGAAATTGCATCAATAACGAAACAGGAGACACGCATATCACATCAGTCCTTGATGTGGATGCGCCCAACATGAATGCATCGGTATGCCAGCCGGCTGACAAGCCTGCCAGCGGTGTCGGCGTCCGAGCCTTGCGACGAGGAGCTTGCAATGTCATTTCTCACGCTGACCAATGTCAGTAAGTTCTATGGCGATACCCAGGCGGTATCGGGCTTCAACCTGACGGTGGAGAAGGGCGAATTCATTTCGCTGCTGGGTCCCTCGGGCTGCGGCAAGACCACTACCCTGCAGATGATCGCGGGCTTCGAGAACGTCAGCGGCGGACGCATCGAACTCGATGGCCGCGACATCACCCACGCCAAGCCCAACACACGTGGCCTGGGCATCGTGTTCCAGACCTATGCGCTGTTCCCGCACATGACGGTGGAGCAGAACGTGGCCTTTGGCCTGGAGATGCGCAAGTGCGGCGCTTCCGACAAGCGCGACCGCGTGGCCCAGGCGCTGGCCCTGGTGCATCTGGAAAAGCACGGCGCCCGTTATCCGCGCGAGCTCTCCGGCGGCCAGCGCCAGCGCGTGGCCCTGGCGCGCGCGCTGGTGATCGCCCCGCCGGTGCTGCTGCTGGATGAACCGCTGTCCAACCTGGATGCCAAGCTGCGCGAGGAAATGCAATTCGAGCTGCGCGACATCCAGCGCAAGGTCGGCACCACCACCATCATGGTCACCCACGACCAGAGCGAAGCCATGTCCATCAGCGACCGCGTGGTGGTGATGGAGGCCGGTCATATCACCCAGGTCGGTCGTCCGTTGAATGTGTATGAACATCCGGCCAACCGCTTCATTTCCACCTTCGTGGGCAAGGCTAATCTGCTGGAAGGCGATGTGGTGGGCGCTGCCGGCGAGCGTGCCGATATCGCCGTGGGCGGCATGATGCTCTCGCTGGAGAGCAGCGACGCCGGCCTGCGCAGCGGTGCGCGCGTGGTGCTGGGCCTGCGCCCGGAAAAGATCCACTGTACCGCGCCCGGTGCCGGGCGCTGCAATGGCGAAGTGGTGCGCCGCTTCTTCCTGGGCAGCCAGTGGATGTACGAGGTCGCCACCCCGCTGGGCCTGCTGTCGGTGCTGGCCCCCAACGATGGCGCCGATGCGCTGGAGCAGGGCGCGGCCATCGGTCTGGCCTGGAGCGACTACAACCTGCGCCTGGTGTCCACCGCCCGCAGCGACGAACAGGCACAGGTGCCGGCATGAGCGCGGCCAGCACTTCCCCCGCCGTGGCGCCGGTGGCTGTCGCGCCGCGCGCTGCCCAGCCACCGGGCCAGCGCAGCCTGCCCTGGCTGATGTCGGCACCGGCCATCCTGTTGTGTACGGTGATGCTGCTGGTGCCACTGGCGCTCACGCTGGTGCTGTCCTTCAACGCCTACGACGCCGAGACCGGCCCCAAGGCCGGCACCTTCACGCTGGAGCACTACCAGTCGGTGCTCACCGATCCCTACTACTACGCCATCTTCTGGCGCACGCTGTGGATCTCGGGGCTGGTCACGCTGATCTGCATCGTCGTCGGCGCACCGGAAGCCTACATCCTCAACCGCATGCGCAAGCCCTGGCGTTCCATGATGCTGCTGGTGGTGCTGGCGCCGCTGATGATCTCGGTGGTGGTGCGCGCCTTCGGCTGGAGCATGCTGCTGGGCCCCGAGGGCCTCATCAACGGCGTCCTGGTGGCGCTGGGCTGGAGCCGTGTCAAGCTGCTCTACACCGAGACGGCGATCGTGATCGCGCTGGTCCACGTGATGCTGCCCTTCATGGTGATCCCGGTCTGGACCTCGCTGCAAAAGCTCGATCCGGGCGTGGCCAATGCCGCGCTGTCGCTGGGGGCCGCGCCGATGACGGTGCTGCGCCGTATCGTGCTGCCGCAGATCATGCCGGGCATCCTCTCGGGCAGCCTGATCGTCTTTGGTCTCTCGGCCAGCTCCTTTGCCATTCCGGGCCTCTTGGGCGGACGGCGCCTGAAGATGATGGCCACCGTCATCTACGACGAATACCTGCATGAACTGAACTGGCCGCTGGGCGCGGCCATCGCCCTGCTGCTGCTGGTGGCCAACCTGGTCATCATGCTCGGCTGGAACCGCATGATCGAACGTCGCTACAAGAAAGCGCTGGGCTGAACCATGAACAAGAACGGACCGATTGCATTGCTGTTCAACGCGCTGGTGATCCTCTTCACGCTGGCCCCCATCCTGGTGGTCTGCGTGATCGCCTTCACCCCCGAGAACACCCTCACCATGAACGGGCCGGAGCTGTCGCTGCGCTGGTTCAAGGCGGTGTTCGAGTATCCGGACTTCGTCAGCTCCTTCTGGAACAGCCTCTGGCTGGCCCTGGCGGCGGCCACCATCTCGACCGTGCTGGCCATTCCGGCGGCCATGGCGCTGGTGCGCTATCCGCATCGCTGGTCGGGTGCGTTGCAGGGCCTGTTCCTGTCGCCGCTGATCATCCCCCACCTGGTGCTGGGCGTGGCCCTGCTGCGCCTGTTCTCGGTGGTGGGCGGGGCCGGCAGTTTCGGCTGGCTGGTGCTGGCGCACTCGCTGGTGGTGACGCCCTACACCATGCGCCTGATCATGGCCGCGCTGGTGGGCTTCGACCGCAGCGCCGAGCATGCGGCGCTGTCGCTGGGCGCCTCGCGCAGCACGGTATTCCTGCGCATCACCTTGCCCATGATCCTGCCGGGCATCACCGGCGGCTGGTTGCTGGCCTTCATCAACAGCTTCGATGAAGTCACCATGTCCATCTTCGTGACCTCGCCCTCGACGGTGACGCTGCCGGTACGCATGTACATGTACGCCACCGAATCCATTGATCCGATGATGGCGGCGGTGTCGGCGCTGATGGTGGCCATCACGGCCGTGGCGATGATCATCCTGGACCGGGTCTATGGCCTGGACCGTGTCCTGGTGGGGCGCGCATGAGCCAGTCATTTCAAGCGCAACTGGTGCGCCTGGCCGAGCACGAACGCGCCACGGTGGCCTTTACCCTCGATGGTCGCGCGGTCACGGCGCTGGAAGGCGATACGGTGCTCACCGCCGTGCTGACCAACGCCGGCGACCTGCGCCGCAATGAATTCAGCGGCCAGCCCCGTGCCGGCTTCTGCATGATGGGCGCCTGCCAGGATTGCTGGATCGTCACCGAACATGGTGAGCGCCTGCGCGCCTGCTCCACCTTCATCCGTGCCGGCATGCAATTGCTCAGCGGCAGCGGGGAGGGCGCATGACCCGCTCCGCTCCCGTGATCGTCGGCGCCGGCCCGGCCGGCGTGCGTGCCGCCCAGACCCTGGTGGCGCATGGCCTGCGACCGGTCCTCATCGACGAAGCCGCACGCGCCGGCGGCCAGATCTATCGCCAGCCCCCGCAGGGTTTTGCGCGCAGCAAGAAAGTCCTCTACGGCTTCGAAGCCGGTCGCGCCGATGGCGTACACCAGGCCTTCGATGCGGTGCGCAAGTCACTCGACTATCGTCCCCAGACCCTGGTCTGGAACGCCCAGCCGGGTTTGCTCGACCTGATGGACAACACCACCCAGGCCGCATCCTCACTGGCCTGGGACGAACTCATCGTCGCCACCGGCGCCACCGACCGCGTGCTGCCCTTCCCGGGCTGGACCACGCCCGGTGTCTATACGCTGGGCGGTGCGCAGGTGGCACTGAAGTTCCAGGGCTGCGCCATCGGCCGCTCCGTGGTCCTGGCCGGCAACGGCCCCTTGCTCTATCTGGTGGCCTACCAGTACGCCAAGGCGGGGGCGACGGTCGCCGCAGTGCTCGACAGCAGCAGCCTGGCCGATCGCACGGCAGCCTTGCCGGCCATGCTGGGGCAGCCGGCCCTGCTGGCCAAGGGCATCTACTACCTGGCCTGGCTGAAGCTGCACGGCATCCCCGTCCACACCCATGCCCAGGTGTTGCGTGTGGAGGGCGAGTCGCACGTGCAGGCATTGGCATGGCGCCACGCCAACCTGGCGCAGCCGGGCGGCGAGCCTGGGGCCGAGCACGTCATCGCTTGCGACGCGGTCGGCTTCGGCTATGCCCTGCGCTCCGAGACCCAACTGGCCGACCTGCTGGGTTGCCGCTTCCAGTTCGACGAGATGCAGCGCGCCCATTTGCCGGTACGCGACCGGGCCACGCGTTCCAGCGTGCCCGGCGTCTATCTGGCTGGCGATGGAGCCGGCATCATGGGGGCCGATGCGGCCGAGCTGGCCGGCGAACGCGCTGCGCTGGCCCTGCTGCAGGATCGCGGCGTGGCTATCGATGGTGCGCGCGCCGCGCAGATCGAGCAGCAGCTGGAGAGAATCGCGGCCTTCCGCCTGGGGCTGGAGCGGGCCTTCCCGTTCCCGCAGCGCTGGGCGGCCGAGGCTCCTGACGACCTGGTGGTGTGCCGCTGCGAGAACATCCGCGCCGGTGAATTGCGCGCGGCCGTGCGCGATTGCGGCGCCCGCGAGATGAATCGCCTCAAGGCCCTGACCCGCGTGGGCATGGGGCGTTGCCAGGGCCGCATGTGCGGCGCGGCCGCCACCGAAATCCTGGCGCAGGCAGCCGGCCTGCCGGTACAGGAGGTCGGACGCCTGCGCGGACAGGCGCCGATCAAGCCCATTCCCATCGGCCTGCACCTGTCACCCGCGGTGGCGGTGAAGGCGACCGCCAGCGACACCGCCTTGCAGGAGGATGCATCGTGAAGACGCTCTCGACCGAAGTCCTCATCGTCGGCGGCGGCATCGTCGGCGCCTCGGCCGCGCTGGTGCTGGCCAAGGCCGGCCGTCGCGTGACCCTGCTGGAACGCGACCTCTGCGGTGCGCGCTCCAGCGGCATCAACTATGGCGGCGTGCGCCGCCAGGGCCGTCCGGTGGTGCAGTTGCCGCTGTCGCAGCGCGCCCACCAGATCTGGGCTGGCCTGGAGGCCCTGATCGGCACCACCGGCGAATACGAACGCAGCGGCCACTTCAAGCTGGCCCGCAGCACTGCAGACATGCAGGCGCTGGAAGCCTATGCCGAACTGAGCCGGCCCTATGGCCTGGGCATCGAACTCATCAGTGGCGAGCGCCTGCGCCAGCAATGTCCCTGGCTGGGTGGCGCGGCGGTGGGTGGCTCGCTCTGTCCAGAAGACGGCCAGGCCAATCCGCGCCTGGTCTCGCCCGCCTTCGCCCGCGCCGCGCAGGCGGCGGGGGCCGAGATCATCGAGCGCTGCGAGCTGATGCAGGTCGTGCATGACGGTCGCGACTTCGTCGCCGAGGCACGTCGCGGTGACGAGATCGTGCAGCTGCGCGCCGAGGTGATGATCAATTGCGCCGGTGCCTGGGCCACCCGGCTGGCCTCGGCCTTTGGCGAAGACGTTCCTCTCAGCAGCGGCCATCCCAGCATGGTGGTGACCGAACCGATTGCCCACTTCCTGCCCTGGAGCCTGGGCGTGGAGGGGGGCTCGATCTACTGCCGCCAGGTGGCGCGCGGCAATGTGGTGCTGGGCGGCGGACGCGGCTACGAGCTGGACGACAAGCGCGCCCGCGCCTCGCACGATTCCATCCTCGGCCTGTTGCCGCAGGCCGCGGCCCTGTTGCCGGCGCTGCGCCACGTCCACATCATCCGCACCTGGAGCGGGGTGGAAGGTTACCTGCCGGACCACCAGCCGGTCATCGGCCCCAGCGCCACCCAGGCGGGCCTGCTGCATGGCTTCGGCTTCTGCGGCGCCGGCTTCCAGATCGGCCCGGCCGCCGGCGAGGCGCTGGCCGAGCTGGTCCTGCATGGCCGCAGCGCCATCGCGCTGGACGCCTTCTCGATTGCACGTTTTGCGCCTGCCGCCGCCGTCGTTGAGCCGGTGGGTAGCTCCGATCTGTTGTCCTCCCACCTTGAAAGGAAGATCTCATGATGTCGCTCCCCCGCACTGGCGCGCTGGCCGCCGCCATCGGACTGACCCTGCTGGCCTGTGGCACCGCCCAGGCACAGACCAGGACGCTCTACGTCGGCATGAACGGCGGCAACATGGAAAAGACCTTTACCCAATCCGTGTTCGCCCCCTTCGAGCAGAAGTACAACGTCAAGATCGCGGTCGTGCCGGGTGGCTCGGCCGACATCCTGGCCAAGGCCGAGGCGGCCAAGGACAAGCCGCAGATGCACCTGATGTTCCTCGACGATGGCGTCATGTATCGCGCCGTGGGCATGGGCCTGTGCGAGAAGCAGAAGCCCAATCCCAACCTCGCCAGCCTGCTGCCGGTGGCGCACATCAAGGATGACATGGCCACCGGGGTGACCATCAGCGTCACCGGACTGGCCTACAACACCAAGGTCTATGCCGAGAAGGGCTGGGCGCCGCCGACCTCGTGGCTGGATCTGGCCGATCCCAAGCTCAAGGGCAAGGTAGTGTTCCAGTCGCTGCCGTCATCGACCTTCGGGCTGCACGCCTTCCTCGCCTTCAACCAGCTCAAGGGCGGCAGCGACGCCAATGTCGATCCGGGCTTCAAGGCCTGGGCCGGCACCATTGGCCCCAATGTGCTGGAGTACATCTCCAATTCGGCCAAGATTTCCGAGATGGCGCAGACCGGCGAGGCAGCGCTGTTCCCCTATACCCCGACGCAAGCCACCATCCTCAAGAGCAAGGGGATCCCGGTGGAATATGTGCAGCCCAAGGAAGGTGCGGTGGTGCTGATGGTGGCGCAATGCGTGATCGCCAACAACAGCGAGCCGCAACTGGCGCAGGAGCTGGCGGCCTACCTGCTCTCGCCGCAGGCACAGGCGCTGGCGTTGGAGGCCGGCAACTACAACCCGACCAATACCCGGGTGCAGGTCAGTGGTGCGGCGGCGGCCGAGCAGGCCCGCATGAATGGCTTCGTCAAGGCTGCCCGCGCGGTGGACTGGGACGAGATCAACAAGAACCGGGCCGCCTGGAATACCCGCTGGAGCCGCACGATCGAGCGTTGAGCGCCAGCCCCCTGTTTTGCAGTACCTCTGGTAGTCCTTGGCGCCACCTGCGGGTGGCGCTTTTTTTGTGTTGTTTTTCTGGCCTGGAGCGCACTGCCAAGAGGGAATTACGGGCATTTCAGCGATCCAGTCGCTTCGCACAATTTGGCTAAAACTGCAAATGCGCGTATAGTGCCGGCATCGTTCGCGAAAAACGAGCGGAAATCCTGATCTGCACGCGTTTTGTCGTTATTGTTGATGTTGTTTCGGCAATTCCCGTGATCCGCATCTTTCCCCCGTATCCGCATCCCCGATTTTACCGGGCGCTCGGCGCTGGTCTTACCGCTAGAGTGTTCGCACGTCCTCCGACCTTAACGTAGCCGGCCGCCGTTTGCGCCTGGCCTGTCGTCAAAGCCAGAGTTTGAAATCCCCGGGCCCGTCCTCGCTGTAGGCCGCGCGTCCACGCACTAGAAAGACAAGATGGCCAAAGAAGAACTGATTGAAATGCAAGGGCAGGTTGCCGAAGTCCTGCCGGATTCGCGCTTTCGCGTCAATCTGGATAACGGTCACTCGCTGATCGCCTACACGGCTGGTCGCATGAAAAAGAATTTCATCAAGATCCTGGCTGGCGACAAGGTCACCCTGGAGCTGTCACCCTACGACCTGAACAAGGGACGCATCATTTTCCGTCACCTGGAAAACCGTGGCCCGATGGGTCCGCGTCCTGGATTCAAGCGCCGCTGATTTCCTCACGGCATCGACATGAAAAAGCGGAGCCCGCGCCATGCGCGGTGCTCCGCTTTTTCATTGCCGCTCGCTCAGACCGATGACTTGAGCAGCGGTGTGACGATGCGTTCCAGGCGGGCGCTGGTCCAGACCGGGTCCTTGTCGTCCCAGCCGTTGTCGACCAGGCGGCCATCTCGCCCTATCGTGAAACTGACCGGAATGCGCCAGATGCGGCCATATTCGCCCGCCCAGGGATTGCCCAGCAATCCCACCGGAAACGACAGGCGCGCGGCGAACTTGCGTACCTCGGCCAGTTGCTCGGCGCCATCCAGGCTGAAGCCCAGGATTTCCAGCCCCTGCTTGCGATACCGGGAGTAGTACTCGGACAACAGCGGCAGTTCGGCCAGGCAGGGACTGCACCAGGTCGCCCAGAAGGTCAGGATGACGACCTTGCCCAGCAGCTCAGGCGAGGCGATGCGCTGGCCATCGAGCGTGGTCAGCACCAGTGGTGGCGCAGCCTTGCCCACCACCAGTCCATTGGCCAGGGCCAGGCCGCTGCGGCCGGCCAGCGCCAGCCCGCCCGCACCGGCCAGGGCGGCACGCAGCCACAGGCGGCGTTGCAGGGAGTGGGCATCAGAAGGCAAGGCTGGCTCCGATATTGGCACTCCAGCGCGGGAACAACTGGTATCCCGACAACTGGCTGTAGAAGGCCTTTTGCACGAAGCCGTACACATGCAGGCGCGAGGCGACCTCGACGGTAGCGCCCGGGCTCAGATAGGCCACGGTGCCAGCCGTGTTGGCGGTATCGGCCAGGGCGCCCTGGTCGGCGCTCTTGTGGGTGAGGTTGATCTGCAGTTGCGGCACCAGCTTGGGGTCGGCCTCGTAGCGCAAGCCGAAGCTGATGTTGGCCTGGTTGCCGGGGCGGAAGTCGGCGTTGGCCTGGTCAAGCTTGTGGGCAATGGCGAACTGGTACTGGCCGTTAATGAAAGCGTCGAAATCCTGGCTGACGGGCTGGTAGTAGTAGGCGCCCAGGATCAGGTCGGTGCTGCCGGTGCCGGGTTGCAGGCTGGTATCGAGGGCCTGGCTGGCGGCGGCGTTGGGGCCGGAGGAGAAGAACACCGGGTTGCGGCCCACGGTCGCCCCGGTCACCACATTCTGGCCGCCGTAGTTGCCGGTGGGCAGCTTCACGCCCAGTTGCACGCCCAGGTTGTGGGTGGGCAGCCAGCCCTGGTAGCTGGTGACGAGCTTGATATCCCCGATACCGCTGCTGGTGGCCCCGCTGAGATTGTCGGCGCCCAGGTTGGCCGTGCCGGCATTGCCATAGGTGGTATGGCTGCGATCGATGTAGGGAATGGTGGCAGTGATATTCCATTCCGGCGTGGGCGTGTAGCTGATGCCCAGGTTGGTGTAGCGGTTGATGGTCTTGTTCTCGACTTCCTGCGCGCCGCCGGCATCATTGATGGCGGCCGCCTGACTGGCGGAGGCAGAGCTGCGCCCCGCGCGCAGCTGGTTCTGGTTGATGAAGGTGTAGTCGACGCTGACGCGCCAGCCGGTCTCGGCGGAATAGCCCATGGCGGCGTCGCTGCTGAGCGAGCAGCCGCAGGTGGCGCAGGCCAGGGCCAGGGCAGGCGTGCCCAGGGTCAAGGCCACGCCCAGCATCAGGCGTGAGACGGTCGGCGCCTTGCTGGAGGCGAGCGGGAAGGAGCTGGTTCGTGACATGGGAGCGTGACAGGAAAGGCCGCGACGGGCGTTGCATCATGGGAAAGCAGATGCAATCGATGGTAGCAGCCGGTCTTGCCGGTTGGCTGACGAACCGCTGACCCGGCCACAAAGGGAGGTGCGACATATTGTCGCGGCCGCTGTTGGCGGGATGCGCTCGGGCGACGTCCATGTCGTCCTGGATATATCAATTTTATTTGTTGGTTGCGCAATAATTATTGGTTATACATAAATATATCCTATCGATAGACTTGTGTTTCCTTGCTCTCCAAAGGGTCATTCCCGGCAAGCTCCACAATGTCTTTATAGGAATAGAAAATGAATTCGACTTCGTTGTTCCACCTGGCGTTTCCGGTCAAGGATATCGCCGAGGCGCGTGCCTTCTATGGCGACCTGCTGGGCTGCCCCGAAGGCCGCAGTGACGAGAAATGGGTGGACTTCAATTTCTACGGCCACCAGCTCGTCGCCCACCTGGCCCCGGACGAAGCCGGTTTCAGCGTGACCAATGATGTCGACGACCATAACGTTCCCTCGCGCCATTTCGGCGCCATCCTGCCCATCGAGGAATGGAATGCCCTGGCAGCCAAGCTCCAGGCCGCCAAGGTGAAATTCATCATCGAGCCCTACATCCGCTTCAAGGGTGAAGTCGGCGAGCAGGCCACGATGTTCTTCCTGGACCCGTCCGGCAATGCGCTGGAGTTCAAGTCCTTCGCCAACATGGATTACATCTTCGCGAAGTGATCCATACCGCGCAGGCGGGGTAGTGCGGCGCATGAGCAGTCTCATCACAGGGGGAAGCATGAAGCACGGGAAACGGATGGTGGCCGGCTTGCTGGCCACGATGGTCATGGGCGTCGTTCAGGCGGCGCCGGCTGAGGAGGTCGGCGGCACGCTCAGGAAGATCAAGGAGAAGGGGGCCATCGTGCTGGGCGTGCGTGATGCCGCCAAGCCCTTCTCCTATCTTAACGACAAGCAGGAATACGAAGGCTATGCGCTGGACATCTGCCTGGCCCTGGCGCGCAATGTGCAGCGCCAGCTGGGACTGCCGCAGCTCAAGATCACCATGGTCCCGGTCACTTCCTCGACCCGCTTGCCGTTGATCCAGAACGGTACCATCGACCTGGAATGCGGCAACACCACCAACACGGCTGAACGTCAGAACATCGTGGAGTTTTCACCGACCTATTATGTCAGCGGCTCCCGCTTCCTCTCCAGGAAGAGCAGTGGCATACAGGGATTGGCCGACCTCCGTGGCAAGCGCCTGGCCATCAATAGCGGTACGACCCACATCAAGTTGCTTGCTGCGCTCAACGACGAGCAGAAGCTGGGCATCGATATCCTGCCTTCACGCGATACCGCCGAAGGCATGCTGCTGCTGGAGACCGGACGGGTGGCGGCTTTCATGAACGACGACATCGTACTGGCTTCGCTGGCCGGTGGCAGCAAGATCAGGAATGAACTGGTCCTCAGCAGCGAGGCTCTGTCGGTAGAGCCGTTCGGGCTGATCTATCGCAAGAACGATCCCGAGTTCAAGAAGTTCGTCGAGTCCAATATCGGCAACCTCTTCAGGTCGGGCGATATCAACAAGCTCTACATGAAGTGGTTCCAGTCGCCGACGTTGCCCGGTGGCCAGAACCTGAACTGGCCGATGAGCGCCGAGACCCAGGCCGCCATCAGCAAGGTCACCAACTCGCCGGATCCGGCCGATTACGCACCGATCCCGAAGACGCAGCAAGCCGTCATCAAGAGGAAGTAGGCAGCAGCTACCTGGGCCAGTAGTACAGCCGGTCATGCAAGGACCCCGACACGCCTCTGGCGGCTCGGGGTCTTTTGCTGGCCACCCGGTCATCAGGCATTGGCACTGGCGGTGATCAGTTCGGCCAGTTGGCGTACCGGTTCGGACAGGGTGCGCCAGGTGCGATGCACCAGGCCGATATCGCGGTGGAAGGTGTGTTCGTCGAGATGGATGGCGCGCACGCCGGTGGGCCAATGACGATGGCCGGATGTCTCGGGTACCAGCGCCACGCCGACGTCATTGGCCACCAGCTTGATGATGGCTTCGAGCTCGTCGACCTCGCAACGTTCGTTGGGTGTAAAGGATCGGCTGCGCAGGAAGCGGTCGACCTGACGTCCTCCGAAGGAGGCGCGGTCGTAACGGATGAAGGGATAGGTCGCGAGGATCTCCTGCCAGTCTTTTCCCTTGACCGAGTGCGGCACGATGAGGCGGAAGGGCTCGCTGGCCAGCGTGGTCCAGTGCAGGTCCTTCTGCAGCGAAAAGGGCGGACGGATGACCACCGCCAGATCGATCTCGCCCGCATCCACCAGGTTGACCAGTTCCATCGAGAGCCCCGGCACGACACGGGTACGACACTGCGGCAACTGCAGGTAGAACGATGCCAGCGCCGATGGCAACAGCGAGCGCTGGATGGAGGCAATCGCACCCACCGTAATGAGCGTGGTGGCGGCCATGCCTTCATTGGTGCGGCCCAGGTTGTCATAGCGGCGGATGAGCTCCTGGGCCTGTGCCAGCACGTCGCGTCCGCTGCGGTTCAGGCGCACGGCACGACCATCGCGCTCGAACAGCGCCAGGCCGATCTCGCTCTCGAGGCGCTGCATCTGCGCACTGACGGCGGCCTGGGTGAGTCCGATCTTGTTGCCAGCTGCTGCGAATGTGCCTTCCCGCGCCACGGCGATCAAGGTCTTGAGCTCTTTGATCATACAAAAATATTATTTATCAATTTTAAAAATATATATTGATTTTATTTTTGTGTCGATCTTTCTATGATCCTCCTGACGACAAGAAGGAGGTCTGCATGAATCTGTTGGGACAATTGCTGGAGGCGGTCAAGCCTTCTCCCACCCTGGCCATCACGCGCCAGGCGGCGGAGATGCGCCGCAGCGGGATCGACGTGATCGGTCTGTCGCAGGGCGAGCCGGATTTCCCGACGCCCCCGCATATCTGCGAAGCGGCCAAGGCCGCCATCGACCAGGGACAGACCCGTTATACCGATGTGGATGGCACGCCCGAACTGAAGGCGGCCATCGCACGCAAGTTCGAACGCGAGAATGGACTGACCTATACGCCCCAGGAGATCAGCGTGGGGTCCGGCGGCAAGCAGGTCCTGTTCAATGCGTTGCTGGCTACGCTGAACCCCGGGGATGAGGTGATCATTCCGGCACCTTACTGGGTCTCCTATCCCGATATGGTGCGCATGGCCGGTGGTGTGCCGGTCGAGCTGCTCTGCGGCGAAGACCAGGGCTTCAAGCTCGACGCCGCGCAACTGGCGGCGGCCATCACGCCGCGTACCAAGTGGCTGATCCTCAATTCGCCCGGCAATCCCACCGGCGCTGGCTATGATGCCAGTGAACTGCTGGCATTGGGGGCCGAGCTGCTGCGCCATCCGCATGTGTACGTGCTCACCGACGACATGTACGAGCACCTGCGCTACGACGGCTGGCGTTTCGCCACCATCGCCCAGGTCTTGCCGGCGCTGAAGGCGCGCACGCTGACGGTCAATGGCGTCTCGAAGGCTTACGCGATGACCGGCTGGCGCATCGGCTATGCCGGCGGCCCGCGCCACCTGATCGCGGCGATGGCGACCATCCAGTCGCAAAGCACCAGCAATCCCTGCGCGATCGCCCAGGCGGCCGCGCTGGCGGCACTGGACGGGCCCATCGATTTCCTGGTCGAGCGCAACGAGATCTTCCGCGACCGGCGTGACCTCTGTCTGGACGCCTTCAACGCCACACCAGGCCTGTCTTGCCGCACGCCGCAGGGGGCGTTTTATCTGTTCCCCTCCTGTAGCGACCTGGTGGGAGCCACGACTACGCAGGGCCGGCGACTGGAGAACGACAACGACATCGGCCGCTATTTTCTCGACGAAGCCAAGGTCGCCGTGGTGCCAGGCAGTGCCTTCGGCGCCGAGGGTTTCTTCCGCATCTCGTTCGCCACTGCGACCGAGCGACTGGAGCAGGCCTGTGAACGCGTCATGCGCGCCTGCGCAAGATTGAACTGAAAGGAGCAAGTATGGACCTGAAGATCTCCGGGCGACGCGCCCTGGTGATGAGTGCCGGTGGTGGCCTCGGATCCGAAATCGCCCTGGCATTGGCCGCCGAAGGCGTAGAGATGTACCTGGCGGACCGCGATGCGGCCGCACTCGATGTGACCGCGCAGAGGATTCGCGAGGCCGGGGGCAATTGCAGCTGCTACACCTGGGACCTGGCCCAGCCCAACCAGTGGCAGGCCGGTATCGAGCAGGTGCTGCAACGCGCCGGCACGATCGACATCCTGGTCAACAATACCGGCGGACCACCACCAGGCCCGGCCCATGGCCACAGTACCGCGGTCTGGCGCAATGCCTTCGAATCCATGGTGCTGTCGGTGATCGGCATCACCGACCTGCTGTTGCCGGGCATGCGCGAGCAACGCTGGGGGCGGATCATTACCAGTACCTCCTCGGGCGTGGTAGCCCCCATTGCCAATCTCGGGCTGTCCAATGCCACGCGCATTTCGCTGCTGGGCTGGTCCAAGTCGCTGGCGCGCGAAGTGGCCCGCGACGGCGTGACGGTCAACGTCGTGGTGCCCGGGCGCATCGCCACGCGCCGTACGCAGTTCCTGGATGCCGCCCGGGCCGAGCGCGAAGGACGGGCCGCCGACGACATCGAAAAGGAAAGCGCCGCCAGCATCGCCATGGGCCGCTACGGTCGCCCCGAGGAATATGCCGATGTCGTGAGTTTCCTGGCCAGCGAGCGCGCCAGCTATGTCACCGGCAGCACGGTCAGGGTGGATGGCGGCCTGATCGCCAGTATCTAAGCCGTTTTTCAATCAACGATGAATGGAGCAACGATGAGCAGCCACGACGATATCGCCGCATTCAAGGCCCTGGAGGGCGTGACCACCGCAACCCTGACGACGATCCTGCTGAAGAAGGGTTTGCGCAACGTCTGGATCCGTGGCGCCTTGCCCACCACGGCGGCCGCCAGCAAGCGCGTGGTCGGTCGCGCCTTCACGGTGCGTTTCGTGCCGGCGCGCGAAGACCTGGCCACACCGGCTTCCTGGAGCTCGCCCAAGTCCACCCGCGCGGCCATCGAGAACATGCCTGCAGGCTGCGTGGCGGTGGTGGACGCCAACGGTGTCAAGGATGCCGGTTTCTGGGGGGATATCCTGTGCGCCCGCATGGCCAAGCGCGGCGTGGCCGCACTGGTGAGCGATGGCGTGGTACGCGACCTGGCCGGCGTGGAAAGCACCGGGCTGGCGGTCTGGGCTGCTGGCACAGCCGCGCCGCCTTCGGTGGCGGGCCTGACCTTCGTGGACTGGCAGCAACCGGTCGGCTGCGGGGGCGTGGCGATCTTCCCGGATGACGTTATCGTGGCCGACCGTGACGGGGCCGTGGTGATTCCGGCGGCGCTGCTCTCGGAAGTGGTCGAGATCGCCGTCGAGCAGGAACGCTTCGAGGGCTGGATCATGGAGCAGGTGCATGCGGGCATGCCGCTGCCGGGCCTGTATCCACCCAATGAAGAGAACAAGGCGCGTTACGAGGACTCCAAGAAATAAGCTCGCAGGAACGCCTATTGCTAGCGTCATCGCTGCCATCACTCTCCTGGCCGGGGCCGGAAGGGCGATGGCAGTTTTTTTTCGCCTGATTGGGGAGTGGAACCATGCTGACCTTCATCGAACAACAGGAAATGATTGCGCAACTGATGCGCGATATCCAGCGTCTGCAGGCCTGCGCTAACAGCACCGGGCAACAGTTGTCGGCCGACGAGGCCTTGCGGATCTGGAATCGTCATTCGCAGCAGAAGGGGGCGTGCTGGCTCCAGTTGCCCCCTTCCGACGAGTTGCTTGCGCGCGTGCTGGAGCAGGGACGCTGTCATCCATGATGGCTTCGCAGCGGTGGCGATGATGCGGATATTGCCCCGCCGTCTCGCCACGTCGGGCACAACAAGAGCCCGGCAGGTGGCGCACAAGCCTGGTGCGCAGGTGATAGGCCGGCGCTTTCGCCGCGTCATTGACCGCACATTTTCACGGGCACCGCCCTGGTGACCGGGGCTTCATTCTGATTTCCTTCAAGTCGAAAACGACTCGCAATCGGTTCGTGTCATCGATGGCGGGCCTTGCCACGTCCGCCCTTGCGCGCAGGTTGTGCTGCAAGCCGCTTCAGCCAAGGAGTGGGTCGATGCGTTGCAAAAAAACCTGCGATCGACATGGCGTGAAAGCGCACCTGTTTGGGCGCTTTCGCCCCAAGTTTGCTCACAAATTATCTTTGTGAATTCGTAAAAAATATATTGATTTACTTTGTTATATGTCATTCATAAACTGCGTCGAAATGTGCTGCAAATCGTGCGCAGTCCTTGAAGATCGGGGCCGCCAGGACCTGGCTCAAAGGCGTGTCTGATCGCACCCGCCTGTGCCGTTGCAATGTGTCCGCTTTTCCAAAGTCAACACGGAGATCCAAGCATCGTGAAGAGAATTCTGGTCGCCAATCGAGGCGAGATCGCCTGTCGCATCATTCGTGCTGCCAGGGCGTTGGGCATGGAGACCATCGCCGTATATTCGGATGCCGATGCCGGCGCGTTGCACTGCCAGATGGCCGACGTCGCGGTACACATCGGGCCTTCGCCAGCCACGCAAAGCTATCTGAACGTGGACGCGGTGCTGGCCGCCGGTATCGAACATGGTGCCCAGGGCGTGCATCCCGGCTATGGATTCCTGTCGGAGAACACGGTATTTGCCCGTGCCGCAGAAGCACGCGGCATGGCCTGGATCGGTCCTTCTCCCGAGAGCATCGAAGACATGGGCGACAAGCATCGTGCGCGCAGCATTGCCCAGCGCTGCGGCGTGCCGGTGTTGCCGGGCAGCGCGGCTTTTCTGCCGGGTGAGTCTCCCGAGCGCATCCTGCAGGCGGCACAGCGGGTCGGTTTCCCGCTGCTGGTGAAGGCCGCCGGTGGCGGTGGCGGGATCGGCATGAAGCTGGTCAACGACGCCTCCACCCTGGTTGCTGCGGTGGCATCGACGCAATCGCAGGCACTCAAGGCATTCAATGACGCCTCGGTCTACCTGGAGCGATACGTGGGCCGTGCACGTCATATCGAAGTGCAGGTCTTCGGTTACGGCGACGGTACTGCCGTCCATCTGTTCGAGCGCGAATGCTCGGTGCAACGGCGCTTCCAGAAGATCATCGAGGAAAGCCCGGCCCCCACGCTACCCGCACAGGTGCTGGAGCAGATGCTCGCGGCCGCCGTCGCACTGCCGATGGGACAGCGCTATCGCGGCGCTGGCACGGTGGAGTTCATCCTCGATGCGAACAGCCATGAGTTCTTCTTCCTGGAAATGAATACCCGTATCCAGGTGGAGCATGGTGTGACCGAGGCCATCACGGGCTGGGACCTGGTGCGCAGCCAGATCGAGTTGGCCGCTGGCCAGTTGCAGCCGCTGCCGCAGTCGGCGATCGGGCGCCGCGGTGCGGCCATCGAATGCCGCGTCTACGCGGAGAATCCGCTGAAGAATTTCCTGCCCTCGCCGGGCTTGCTGGAGCGCTTCGATTTTCCGGCGGCGCTCGATGGCGTTCGCATCGATACCGGCGTACGCCAGGGCGACACCATCACGCCGTTCTATGACCCGATGATCGCCAAGGTCATCACTTCCGGTGCCAATCGCGCACTCGCGCTAGAGCGCATGCAGCAGGTGCTGGGCATGACCGAGATCGGTGGCATCCGCCACAACCGTGAGTTCCTGCTGGCGGTGTTGCGTCACCCGGCTTTCGTTGCCGGCACGGTAGATACGCACTTCGTCGAGCGCGAGCGCCAGGCCTTGCTGGATGTGCTGGTCGAGACGGCACAGGCGACACCAGCACGCCAGGAGCAGCCGGCATGACGGCCCTCACCTGGGCGTGCTTTCCCGCAGGCGAGAACTGCCTGGTGATCGAGGCGCAGGGCGGCGATCCGCTGCAGCATAGTGCCTGGGCCGCCGCAGTCGCGGTGGCCTTGCGCGCGGCCGACATGGCCGGCGTCATCGAAGTGGTGCCGGCCATGCGCACGGTCGGCCTGCACTATGCTCCAGCCTCGTTGCGGTCGATGGCCGCGCCGGGTGAGATTGCCTACCAGACCCTGGTGCGCCTGGTGAGCCAGGTGATGCAGTCCCGGCACATGGACCAGCGGGGTGCCACGAGGATGATCGATATCCCGGTCTGCTACGGTGGTGCGCACGGGCCCGACCTGGAAGAGACTGCGCAGGCCTGTGGCCTGGCGGCGCCCGAGCTCGTTGCTCTGCACGCGCAGGGCGAGGTCACGGTGCAGATGATCGGCTTTGCGCCGGGGCATCCCTACATCGGTACCTTCGATTCGCGCCTGTCGCTGCCACGTCGTCCGCAGCCACGCACGTCGGTGCCGACCGGTTCGATCGGGTTGGCCAACCGCCAGAGTGTCATCTATCCGCTGGAACTTCCTGGCGGCTGGAACCTGATCGGTCGCACACCATTGAAGCTGTTCGACCCGCTGCGCCAGCCGGCCTGCCTGTTGCAGCCGGGCGACCAGGTAAGGTTCGTGCCGATTTCGCCTGAGGAGTTTGCTGCCATGGAGGGCATGCAATGAGCATCGTCGTCATCAAGCCGGGCGCCCTGAGCAGTTTCCAGGACCTTGGACGATTTGGCAGCCAGCATCTCGGCATTCCGGTATCGGGCGTCATGGATGAGCGCGCGCATCGCCAGGCCTGCATGCTGGTGGGCAATGCCGCCAGCGAGGCCAGCCTGGAGATCACCCTGATGGGACCGACACTGCAGTTCGAGGTGGCGACGCTGATCGCGGTCACCGGTGCCGATCTCGGTGCCGCGCTCAATGGCCAGGCACTGCCACTGGAGACGGCCGTGCCGGTGGCAGCGGGCGACCAGCTCTGCTTCGGCAAGCGCGTCGATGGTGTGCGAGCCTATCTGGCCGTTGCCGGAGGCTTTGCACTGACGCCGGTCATGGGTAGTACCAGTACCTATGTGCGCGGAGGATTCGGCGGGATCCACGGGCGGGGACTGCAGAAGGGTGACCGCATCGGCTTGCGCGATGCCGGCCTGCCTTCGCCATTGCCGGGTCGCGCCGTGAGTTACCCGGTCGATATCGCGCGACCGAAACCTGCGCCCCTGCGTATCGTGCCGGGCCGTGAATGGCATGCCTTTTCGGTGCAGGCACGTCAACGCATCGTCAGCGAGCCGTTTCGCATCAGCCCGAAATCGGATCGCATGGGATGCCGCCTGGAAGGCCCGGGCCTCGCACTGGACCAGGCCATGAATCTGCCATCGGAGGCGGTCACCTTCGGCACCATCCAGGTACCGCCGGATGGCTTGCCGATCGTGCTCATGGCGGACCGGCAATCGACCGGCGGCTATCCGCGTATCGCCAACATCGCCTCGGTGGATCTGCCGCGGCTGGCGCAGACGATGGCGGGAGAAACGGTGAGCTTCGAATGGATCACCCTGGGCCAGGCCCAGCAGCTGGCGATGGCGCAGTGCGAGATCTTCGAACGCATGGAGGGCGCTCTTGGCCAGCATGGATTTCAATCGTGATGCCGGAGCCACCGGCACGATCGCTGCTTTTTGACCACCACCACTCCCCACTGACACAGCACCCGACATGGCAAATGACATCGATATCCGTAGCGAGATCACCGGCACACTGCTGAAGTTCATCGCTGCGCCCAATACCCCGCTGGACGCTGGTGACGACGTCCTCATCATGGAATCCATGAAGATGGAAATCGCCGTCCAGGCACCCGTGGCGGGCTTCGTCTCCAGCTACCTTTTTGAAGAAGGTGTCACCGTGGACGAAGACGTCGTCATCGCCCGCTTCGTGGCGGATTGAGCAGCCGTTTTCCGTAGCGTGCGCGGGGCGTCGGTCCCGCAGCACAAGTCCCAGCTGACCGTCAGATTTCCGCGTGCCGTGACGGCACGTCGGAAGGGCGGGCTTACGTCTGGTCATTTCACTCGACAGAGTGTCTTCCCGTAGTCCATCAAAGGGGTTCACCAATGAATACCGCCAACAGCCTCAACAGCCACCCGTCGCTAGCGGGCCATGCCGGCAGCGCCGAGAAGGTCGATCCGCAGGCCCGCGCGACGGCGCGCAAGGCCGCCGTCGCCGCCTCGGCGGGGACGGCCATCGAATACTACGAGTTTGGCGTGTACGGTTACATGGCCGCAACGATAGGGCCACTGTTCTTCCCCAGCACCGATGCCACGGCCTCGTTGCTGGCGATCCTGGCGGTGTTCGGCAGCGCTTTCCTGATGCGTCCCATCGGCGGCATCGTACTGGGTCGCCTGGGAGACCGTATCGGACGTCGCGGCATCCTGCTGGTGACCGTGATCGGGATGGGCATCGCCACCGGCCTGATCGGCTTGTTGCCGACGGCCGCTACCGTGGGGATTGCCGCGCCGCTGATGCTGCTGGTGATTCGTCTTGTGCAGGGTTTCTTTGCCGGCGGCGAGGTGACCGGTGCGGCGGCCTACGTGGCTGAATGCGCACCGGCGGGGAAGCGGGGTTTCTATGGCGCCTTCACGCCGGTTGGCGTGGCCCTGGGTGGTTCGGTGGCGGCCGCTTTCTGTGGCATCAGCTCGGTGCTGCTCAGCCCGGCACAGATGGTCGAATGGGGATGGCGCATTCCGTTCCTGATGGCCATTCCGATGGTACTGGTCTCGACCGCCGTGCGTCGGCGCGTGGAGGAGTCGGCCGCATTCCAGGCCTTCCAGGCCGATCACGAACCGGCCAAGGCACCGCTGCGCGAAGTACTCACGGTGCATCCGGGCAAGGTCCTCAAGGTGACCGCGCTGGCCTTCGGGCAGAACGTGGGCTACTACGTGGGCCTGATCTTCATGAACATCTACATGACCACCTATCTGAAATACGACAAGACGGCGATCTACTGGATCATGGCTGCGGTGGGGGTGACCATGGCGCTGCTCATGCCTTTCTTCGGTGGCCTGTCGGACCGCTGGGGGCGTCGCCGGGTGCTGGCGCTGGGCTTTGTCGGCTACATGGTGCTGGTGTGGCCGATGATGATCCTGATGGACCAGCAAAGCCTGCCGCTGGCGGCGCTGGCGATGTTCATCATGGCCTTGCCACTGCCGATCGTGCAGTCCGTGGGTTATCCGACCTATGCGGAGCAATTCCCGACCAAGGTGCGCTATACCGGCATGGCCTTCAGCATCAATATCGGTGCCATCCTGGGTGGTGGTGTCACCCCCTACCTGGCGACCAGCCTGATGGCCTCGACCGGCAACCTGAAGTCGCCGGCGTTCCTGCTCATTGCGGCGGCAGTGTTCAGCTTGCTGGCCTTGTTGACAGTGCGCGAGACGTCAAAGGAAAGGCTGGCTTGAGTGCAGCGGCTACTCCTGCACGGGGGCGCTTATGGACGGGGTTGCCTGGACCGCGGGAGGCGCTGTGGGGACGGGTTGCAGCGGCTTCCCCATGTAGAGAAGCTGCATCATTTCCTGTTCGGCCATTGACTCATGCACGACAATAAATTCCATGCGCGGGGTCAATAGGCCCAGATTGGCGGCGGTTCGTATGAACTTGGTCTCGTTGGGATAGATCGTGAAGTCCAGCGTTATCACGGCGTCGGTGGTGGTCTTGGCCTGATACGAGCCAGCCGGCAGGTCGACAACGAAGAAGCCACCCGGGTCGGATCGACCCACGGCCTGGTTGTTGATGTAGATGAGCGGTCGGAAAGCGGCCGCGAAAAATGTGGAAGATCTCAGGAAGTAGACTCGCCCCTGCCCATTCTTGAGGGCCGGAATGCTCTTTCACTGCCTCCCGGCAACGAGCGCATTGGCCACAACCTGGGCCAGACCGTCCGAAGCTCTCTGAAGCCCATCAAGAGACTGATCGATGTTTACCGCGATGTCTTCATGCCGCGCGTAAGCGTATTTATCGTCTGGCTGTTGATTTGCATTGAAAACTGACCCACTTTCCCAGGAAATTTGCATCCAAAGTTGACCCATGTTTAGACCACAATCCTGCTCATCACAGCGA
>NZ_JBIUZW010000015.1:0-177237 GCF_044745245.1 Herbaspirillum sp. NPDC087042
ACATGCGCACAAACGCATACCAGATCAGATCCAACGACCACAGTAACAACTACAAACAACAACGCATAAAGCAAAAACACTCAAAAACACAAATGTTCGCCTCGGCCATCCCGAACTGCATCCCCTACGACCCGACCTTCGCCCACGAAGTCGCCGTGATCATCCATGACGGCCTGCGCCGCATGGTGGCCAACCAGGAAGACGTGTTCTACTACATCACCGTGATGAACGAGAACTACGGCCATCCGGGCATCAAGCCGGGCCAGGAAGAGGGCATCCTGAAGGGCCTGTACCTGTTGAACGAAGGCGGCAAGGAAAACAAGCTGCGCGTGCAACTGCTGGGTTCGGGCACCATCCTGCGCGAAGTCATCGCCGCCGCCGACCTGCTGCGCGAGGACTGGAAGGTCGACGCCGATGTCTGGTCGGCACCGTCCTTCACCCTGCTGGCGCGTGACGGCCAGGACGTGGAACGCTGGAACATGCTGCACCCGGCCGATACCGCCAAGAAGAGCTACTTCGAGCAATCGCTGGAAGGCACCGACGGCCCCATCGTGGTCTCCACCGACTACATGCGCACCTACGCCGAGCAGGTCCGCGCCTTCGTGCCGAAGGGCCGCTCCTACAAGGTGCTGGGCACCGACGGCTACGGCCGTTCGGATACCCGTGCCAAGCTGCGCGAGTTCTTCGAGGTGAACCGTTACTTTGTCACCGTGGCCGCCCTGAAGTCGCTGGCCGACGAAGGCAAGATCAAGCCGGAAGTGGTGGCCCAGGCCATCGCCAAGTACGGCATTGATCCCAGCAAGCCGAACCCGGTGACCGTGTAAGGACTGCATGACCGACCATCCCCGCCTCAGCCTGCTGATCGCGGGGATGTGTCGTGTCTGGCACCTGCCATAAAAACGGGAAGGGCCGTCGCCAGATCGCTTAAGATGCAATGGCCGTGCGGCACACCTTTCCTACTGCGAATACCCCTCCCGGCCTCGTGCCAGGGAACAGAACAACGGAGCGCATCAGATGAGTCAAGTCGAAGTAAAAGTCCCGGACATCGGCGATTTCAAAGAAGTCGAAGTCATTGAGGTGATGGTCAAGGTCGGCGATACCATCAAGGTCGATCAGTCGCTGATCACCGTCGAATCCGACAAGGCCAGCATGGAAATCCCGTCCTCCTCGGCCGGCGTGGTCAAGGAAATCAAGGTCAAGGTCGGTGACAAGATCGCCGAAGGTTCGCTGCTGGTGATCGTCGAGGCCGATGGCGCCGGCGCAGCTGCACCGGCCGCCGCCCCCGCGCCGCAGGCAGCAGCAGCTGCCCCCGCAGCCGCCCAGGCATCGGCGCCGGCCCCCGCTGCAGCGCCGGCTGCGTCCGGTGGCACCGTCGAGATCGAAGTCCCCGACATCGGCGACTTCAAGGAAGTCGAAGTCATCGAAGTGATGGTCAAGGTCGGCGATACCGTCAAGGCCGAGCAGTCGCTGTTGACCGTCGAATCCGACAAGGCCAGCATGGAGATCCCCTCCAGCCACGCCGGCGTGATCACGGCACTCAAGGTCAAGCTGGGTGACAAGGTCGCCAAGGGCAGCATCATCGCCACCATCGAAGCCGTCGGTGGCGCGCCCGTTGCGGCGGCTCCGGCCGCTGCTCCGGCCGCCGCTGCACCTGCCGCCGCGCCTGTGGCTGCTGCAGCCGCAGCTGCCCCGGCCGCGGCCATTGCCACCGCCTCGGCCACCAGCGCCGGCGGCAAGGCCCACGCATCGCCGTCCGTGCGCAAGTTCGCCCGCGAACTGGGCGTGGATCTGTCGCGCGTGCCGGCCACCGGTCCCAAGGGCCGTATCCTGCAGATCGACGTACAGAACTTCGTCAAGGGCGTCATGGCCGGTTCCACCTCGGTGGCCGCCGCACCCGCCACCAATGGCTGCGGCGCCGGCATGAACCTGCTGCCGTGGCCGTCGCTGGACTTCAGCAAGTTCGGCGAGACCGAGTTGCAGGCGCTGTCGCGCATCAAGAAGATCAGCGGCCCCAACCTGCATCGCAACTGGGTGATGATCCCGCACGTGACGCAGTTCGACGAAGCCGATGTCACCGAGCTGGAAGAATTCCGCAAGACCTCCAACGATGCCTTCGCCAAGTCCAAGTCGCCGGTCAAGCTGACCATGCTGGCCTTCGTGATCAAGGCCAGCGTCTCGGCACTGAAGAAGTTCCCGGCCTTCAATTCCTCGCTGGATGCCAAGGGCGAGAACCTGATCCTGAAGAAGTTCTACAACATCGGTTTCGCCGCCGATACGCCGAATGGCCTGGTGGTTCCGGTCATCAAGAACGCCGACCAGAAGAGCATCGGCCAGATCGCCATCGAAATGGGCGAGCTGTCCGCACAAGCCCGCGACGGCAAGTTGAAGCCGGCCGACATGCAGGGTGCGACCTTCACCATTTCCTCGCTGGGTGGCATTGGCGGCACCGCCTTCACGCCCATCATCAATGCGCCGGAAGTGGCGATCCTGGGCCTGTCCAAGTCGCTCATCAAGCCGGTGTGGGACGGCAAGCAGTTCGCCCCGCGCCTGATGCTGCCGACTTCGCTGTCCTATGACCACCGCGTCATCGACGGCGCCATGGGCGCACGCTTCTCGGCCTATCTGGCCGAGGTGCTGGGTGACCTGCGCAAGTCGCTGCTGTAAGACAGCCACGAGCGAACCACAGAACATTACGGAGCCAGGACAATGAGTCTCTCTGAAGTCAAGGTCCCCGATATCGGGGATTTCAAGGAAGTCGAAGTCATCGAGGTGATGGTCAAGGTCGGCGACACCATCAAGGTCGATCAGTCCCTGATCACCGTCGAATCCGACAAGGCCAGCATGGAAATCCCGTCCTCCTCGGCCGGCGTGGTCAAGGAAATCAAGGTCAAGGTCGGTGACAAGGTCGCCGAAGGCTCGCTGCTGCTGCTGGTGGAAGCCAGCGGTGAAGCTGCCGCAGCGCCGGCCCCGGCCGCTGCACCGGCACCGGCTGCTGCGCCTGCTCCAGCAGCGGCAGCGGCTGCGCCGGCCGCAGCACCGGCCGCCGCCAGCTTCGGCGGCAGCGCCGACGTGCAGTGCGATGTCATGGTGCTGGGCGGTGGCCCTGGTGGCTATTCGGCTGCTTTCCGTGCTGCCGACCTCGGCCTGAACACCGTCATCGTCGAGCGCGAAGCCACCCTGGGTGGCGTCTGCCTCAACGTCGGTTGCATCCCCTCCAAGGCACTGCTGCACGTGGCCGCCGTGATCGACGAGACCGCCGCCATGGCCTCGCACGGCGTCACCTTCGGCAAGCCCGAGATCGACATCGACAAGCTGCGCGGCTACAAGGACAAGGTCATCGGCACCATGACCGGTGGCCTGGCCGGCATGGCCAAGGCCCGCAAGGTGGCGGTGGTCAATGGTGACGGCCAGTTCGCCGGCCCCAACCACATCGAAGTCACCGCAGCCGATGGCAGCAAGAAGGTCGTGCAGTTCAAGCACGCCATCATCGCCGCCGGTTCCTCGGTGGTGAACCTGCCCTTCGTACCGCAGGACCCGCGCATCGTCGATTCGACCGGCGCGCTGGAACTGCGCCAGGTGCCCAAGCGCATGCTGGTCATCGGTGGCGGCATCATCGGCCTGGAAATGGCCACCGTCTATTCCACCCTGGGCGCACGCATCGACGTGGTCGAGATGATGGACGGCCTGATGCAAGGCGCCGACCGCGACATGGTCAAGGTCTGGCAGAAGTTCAACGAGAAGCGCTTCGACAACGTCATGGTCAAGACCAAGACGGTGGCCGTGGAAGCCCTGGCCGAAGGCATCAAGGTCAGCTTCGAAGCCGCCGAAGCCGGTGCCACTGCCCCCGAGCCGCAACTGTACGATCTGGTGCTGGTGGCCGTGGGCCGCAGCCCCAACGGCAAGAAGGTCTCGGCCGACAAGGCGGGTGTGATCGTGGGTGACCGCGGTTTCATCCCTGTGGACAAGCAGATGCGCACCAACGTGCCGCACATCTACGCCATCGGCGACCTGGTGGGCCAGCCCATGCTGGCGCACAAAGCCGTGCATGAAGGCCACGTAGCCGCCGAAGCGATTGCCGGCGAGAAGAGCTTCTTCGACGCCAGCGTGATCCCGTCGGTGGCCTACACCGATCCGGAAGTGGCATGGGTCGGCGTAACCGAAGACGAAGCCAAGGCAAAGGGCATCAAGATCGAGAAGGGCCACTTCCCGTGGGCCGCCTCCGGTCGTGCCGTGGCCAATGGCCGTTCGGAAGGTTTCACCAAGCTGCTCTTCGACGCTGAAACGCATCGCGTGATCGGCGGCGGCATCGTCGGCACCCATGCCGGCGACATGATCGGCGAAGTGGCGCTGGCCATCGAGATGGGCGCGGACGCAGTGGATATCGGCAAGACCATCCACCCGCACCCGACCCTGGGCGAATCGCTGGGCATGGCCGCCGAAGTGGCCGAAGGCCATTGCACGGACTTGCCGCCGCAGCGCAAGAAGTAAGCACGAAGCCAGCGCGTGCGCAGCGCGCTGTCATGAAGAACGGCGAACCTTGGGGTTCGCCGTTTTTTTTCGTCCCGGTACTTCTGCTAGGAAGCCGCAGAGCAAACAGGCCGACGTCCCCACACCGAAGGATCGAGCAGATTATCCGGCTGCCGTCCCGACAGGGCCGCGATGACCTGTTCGGCACACTGGGTCGCGGTGGCCCGCAGCGCCTCCTGCGAGGAACCGGCGATGTGCGGCGAGAGCACCACATTGGGCAAGGCCGCCAGCGGTGAGCTGGGCGACAGCGGCTCCTGTTCGAACACGTCCAGTCCGGCGCCACCGATGCGTCCCTCGCGCAAGGCCTGCACCAGTGCCGTTTCGTCGATCAGGCCGCCACGCGAGGTGTTGACCAGGATGGCATCGGTCTTCATCTGCGCCAGCGTCTCGACGTTGATGGTATGGGCGGTATCGCTACGCAAGGGCCGATGCAGGCTGACCACATCGGACTGGCCCAGCAACTGCGCCAGCGACCCGGCTGCCTGCGCACCGGCGGCATGGATGGCGGCCGGGTCGGCGCGGGGCGACCATACCAGCACGCGCATGCCCAGTCCGCGTCCGGCCATCTCGCAGAGCAGCTCGCCGATGCGGCCGAAGCCGACGATGCCCAGCGTCTTGCCATACAGGGAGACGCTGCGGCTGTCGTACTTGAAGCGCCAGTTGCCGGTCCGCGTGGCCGCATCGGCGCTGACCGCCTGGTGGGCCGCGGCAAGCATCAGGTAAAGGGTGTGCTCGGCCACGGCACGCACATTGGCCAGCGGCGTATTGCTTACCGCAATGCCCAGCTGGTGCGCGTGGGCGACGGCGATCTTGTCGGTGCCGGTGCCATGGTTGGCCACCAGCAGCAGGCGCGTGGCCCCATCGAGCTGGGCCACATTCAGGCCGTCGCGCACGATGGCGGCGTCGGCCCGGGCGACTTCGGCGGCCAGTGCATCCGGGCCAGCCGATTGCAATACCGTGATTCCCGCAGCGCGCAGCAGCTCGCTGCCGACGGGGTGGATGGGTTGGGCGATCACGCACAGCGCCATGACGGGACATTCCTTTCAGCAGAAAAAACCACGCCCTCTCCCACGGGAGCAGGGCAGGCGTGGCAAGAGGGAAGACAGGTGGATCAGGCCAGCAGCGCCTGCGCCGGATCCCAGTGCGCGCCGGGCATGGCGGCGATCAGGGCGCGGGTGTAGTCGTGGCGGGGGGCTTCGAACAACTGCTCAGGCGGGCCTTCCTCGACGATGCGGCCGCGATGCATGACGATGAGCTTGTCGCAGATCTGCGCCGCCACCCGCAGGTCGTGGGTGATGAAGACCAGGGCGATGCCCAGGCGTTGCTGCAACTGGCGCAGCAGCTTGAGCACCTGGGCCTGTACCGAGACGTCCAGCGCCGAGACCGATTCATCGGCCACGATCAGCTGCGGTTCCATCGCCAGGGCGCGCGCAATGCCCACGCGCTGGCGCTGGCCGCCGGAAAACTCGGCCGGGTAGCGGTCGAAGGCCGAGGCCTCCAGTTCCACCAGGGCCAGCAGCTCGCGCGCACGTCGTTCGGCTTCGCGACGCGGCACGCCGGCGGCCATGGGACCGTCGCACAGGATGCGGCCGATGGTGTGGCGCGGGTTGAGCGAGGCGAAGGGATCCTGGAAGATCATCTGGATGTCCGCCCGCTTGGCGCGGAAGCGGGTTTCCGACCAGGGCGCGATATCCTCGCCCTGGAACAGGATGCGGCCGCCATCGATGCGGGTCAGCTTGAGCAGGCACTTGCCGATGGTGGACTTGCCCGAGCCGGATTCACCCACCACGCCCAGCGTCTGGCCACGCTGCACCGAGAAGCTCACGCCATCGACGGCATGGACCACGCGCTTCTTGCCCCACAGGCTGCCACCGGTGGCATAGGTCTTCTTCAGCCCCTCGACCTGCAGCAGCGGCTTGTCGGCGACCTGGCGGATGTGCTCGCTGGTACCAATGGCCGCGGCCTTCTGCTGGCCCGGCACCGAGGCGATCAGGCGTCGCGTATAGGGGTGGCGCGGACGATTGAGTACCTGGTCCACGCTACCTTGTTCGACCAGCTCGCCCTTTTCCATGACGATGACGCGGTCGGCGATCTCGGCCACCACGCCGAAGTCGTGGGTGACGAACATCACGCCCATGCCACGGTCCTTCTGGATGCGTGCGATCAGCGCCAGGATCTGCGCCTGCGTGGTCACGTCCAGCGCGGTGGTGGGTTCGTCGGCGATCAGCAGGCGTGGTTCCAGCACCAGCGCCATGGCGATCATCACGCGCTGGCGCTGGCCGCCGGAGAGGCGGAACGGGTAGCTGTGGCGCAGGCTTTGCGGATCGGGCAGGTCGACGAAGCGCAGCAGGTCCAGCACGCGCTGCTCGCGCTCCTGCGCACTGTAGCGCTGGTGCACACGCATCACCTCGGCGATCTGGTCGCCGACCGTCATGAGGGGATTGAGGGCCGACAGCGGTTCCTGGAAGATCATCGCCATCTCGCGTCCGCGCATGGCGCGCAGGGCATCCTCGTCCTGCTCCAGCAGGTTCTTGCCATCGAGCAGGATGCTGCCCTGCTGCGGCTGCAGGTAAGCCGGCAGCAGGCCCATGATGGCGTTGGCGCTCATGGACTTGCCCGAGCCCGATTCACCGACGATGCAGACGATCTCGCCGGCATGGATGTCATAGGAAATATCGCGCACCGCGTAAGGACGGTCACCGCCACGGGGCAGGGCGATGCTGAGGTTGCGGATGGACAGCAGGGGGACGGTGGAGGCATCCATGTCATTCTCCGCGCTTGCGCAGTTGCGGGTTGAGGGCATCGTTGAGACCTTCGCCGATGAGGTTGATGGAGAGCACGGTCAGCATGATCGCCAGCCCCGGCCACAGGCTCATCATGGGGGCTTCGCGCAGCATGGTGCGCGAGGCGCCGATGATGTAGCCCCAGCTCATCAGGTTGCGGTCGCCCAGTCCCAGGAAGGACAGGGCCGACTCGGTCAGGATGGCTGTGGCAGTCATCAGCGAGGCCGTGACGATGATCGGTGAGGCGGCATTGGGCAGGATCTGGGTCACGATGATGCGCATCGGGGTCTGGCCGATGACGATGGCGGCCTGCACGAATTCGCGCTCCTTGAGGCTCATGAATTCCGAGCGCACCAGCCGCGCCACCGGCGGCCACGACACCATGGCGATGGCGCCCACGATGGACACCAGCGAGGGCTTGAAGATGGCCACCAGCACCATCGCCATGGCCAGTTGCGGGATGGTCTGGAAGAACTCGGTACAGCGCATCAGCAGGTCGTCGGTGCGGCCGCCGTTGTAGCCGGCCAGCGCACCCACGACGATACCGATGCCCACTGCCACCAGCGTCGAGACCAGGCCGATGAGCAGCGACACGCGCGCACCATAGGCCAGCCCGGCGGCCAGGTCGCGGCCCAGCATGTCGGTGCCAAGCGGATAGGCGGGATCGGTGAAGGGAGCCAGCAGCGGCTGCGCCACCATCGACCAGGGAGAGTCTTCGTACCAGACCGAAGCCAGGCAGGCCACTACCAGCACCAGCAGGAGCAGGATCGCACCGGCCAGCGCGCCACGGTTGGCGCAGAAGCGTCGCAGGAAGAGAAGCATGACGGTTTTCCTTTCAGTGTCCGGCAATGCGGGGATCGATGAAGCGGTACACGAGATCGGTGAGCAGGTTGAACAGCACCACCATCACCGAGGTCATCAGGAACACGCCCAGCATGAGCTGGTAGTCGCGCTGCATCAGCGCATCGAACATCAGGCGGCCGATGCCGGGCCAGCCGAATACCGTCTCGGTCAGCACCGCGCCGCCGGCCAGCTGGCCGAGCTGGATGCCGGCGAAGGTCACCACCGGCAGCAGGGCATTGCGCAAGGCATGGCGGCGCACGATCTCGGCGGTGGGCACGCCCTTGGCGCGGGCGGTCTTGATGAAGTCCATGCCCAGCACTTCCAGCATGGAGGCCCGCGTGAGTCGCGCATACACCGCCATGAAGAAGCAGCCCAGCGAGACGGTGGGCAGTACCAGGTGGGCGGCCACGTCACGGAGGCGATCCCAGCCGGCGAGGTGGGCGCCGACGGTTTCCATGCCGAAGGGCGGCAGCCAGCCCAGGTTCAGCGAGAAGAAAATGATGGCGATCAGGGCCAGCCAGAATTGCGGCGTGGCATAGATCAGCAGCGCCAGGCTCATGATGACGCTGTCGAGCCAGCGGCGCCGGCCGGCATAGCGGGCGCGTGAGGCCACCACGCCCAGCAGCACACCCAGCACGATCGAGAAGACGAAGGCACAACCCATCAGCAGCAGCGTGGCCGGCAGGCGGTCCAGGATCAGGTCCAGTACCGGCAGCCGCTCGCGATAGGAATAACCCAGGTCGAGCCGGGCCACCCCCTTGAGATAGGTTCCCAGCTGCACATAGAGCGGCTGGTCGAGGCCGAATTCATGGCGCAGCTGCGCCACATAGGCGGGGTCGGACGAGCCGGCCTCGCCGGCCAGTACGCTGGCCGGGTCACCGGGGGCCATGCGGATCAACAGGAAGTTGATCACCACCACACCCAGCACTACCACGACGGCCTTGGACAGGCGCGCCAACAGGAACTTGAAGGACTTCATGCGGGACTCCGTAGCGGCCCCGCCTCCGTCTCGGGAGGCAGGGCCAGAATGGCCAGGCGATGTGCCTGGCCGGCTTGCCTGGACTTGCTACTGCTTACTTGTCGAGGTAGACGTCGGCGAAGGTGTCGTTCAGACCGATGGCCGTCTTCACCAGGTTGTGCACCTTGCCGCTGTAGAGCGTCGGGTTTTCCAGCTCGAACAGGTAGCCATTGGCGACTTCTTCCACCAGCGTCTTCTGGATGGCGGCATACAGCTTGGCGCGCTCCTGCTCGGAGGTGGCCGAGGCAGCCTGATCCCACAGGGCATCTGCGGCGGCGTTCTGGTAGCCCTGGTTGTTCACGAAGGCCGAGCCCTTGACGATATTGCGGCTCAGGTACAGGCGCGACACCCCCAGCGCCGGGTCACCGTATTGCGAGGTGAAGCTGAAGGTCAGGTCGAAGTCGAAGTCCGAGACCCGCTTGGACCAGGTGCCGGCATCGGCCGATTCGATCTCCACCTTGAAGCCGATCTGCTCCAGGCTCTGGCGGGTGTATTCGGCCAGGCGGTCCCAGGCCGCGCCATAGGGATAGGAGAGGATCTTCACCGGCGTCTTGCCCACGTCCACGCCGGACTCCTTGATGAGCGCGCGGGCCTTCTTCAGGTCGAAGCTGTAGGCCGGCACGTCGGCGCTATAGAAGGGCGTATGCGAGGAGATCGGGCCGGTGGCGATCTTGCCCAGGCCGAAGAAGATGTTGTCGACCACGAACTTGCGATTGATCGCCGCCATCACTGCCTGGCGTACCTTGACGTTGTCGAAGGGCGGCTTGCGCTGGTTCATCTGGATGTAGGACTGCTGCGCGAACATCTCCCAGCCCTTGGTGGTGTACTGCACGCCCGGCAGCGCCTTCAGGCGCTTGATGTCGACGTTGTCGGCATCGCCGCTGCGCAATACCTGCACGTCGCCGCGCTCGAAGGCCACGGCGCGCGAGGCCGCATCGGGGATGACGTTGAAGACGATCTCGTCGAGGTAGGGCTTGCCGGCCTGCCAGTAGTCGGGGTTGCGGGTGAGGATGATGTAGGAACCCTTCTTCCACTCCTTGAACTTGAAGGGGCCGGTGCCGATCGGGGTCTGGTTGGCCGGGTTGTTCTTGTAGTCGGTGCCGTCATAGATGTGCTTGGGCACGATGGGCATGTTGTCGCTGACGAAGGCCTTCAGGAAGGGCGCGAACGGTTCCTTGAGTTTGATCTCCACGCGGGTCGGCGAGAGTGCCTTCACCGAGGCCACGAACTGGTTGATGATCACGCGCGCACGCGGATGCACTTCGCGCAGGAACTTGTCGATGCTGAAGACCACGTCATCGGCCGAGAAGGGCTTGCCGTCATGCCACTTCACGCCGCTTTGCAGGGTGAAGGTGTAGGTCTTGCCATCCTTGGAAATCTCCCAGCTCTTGGCCAGGCCCGGTTGCGGCTGCAGCTCGGGCGACCAGGTCAGCAGGCTCTCGTAGATCTTGCCGGCGACGTACTGGGTGGGGATCTGCTGGTTCAGGCCCAGCATCAGCAGGGGCGGCTCCGGTTGCACGATGGCGCGCAGGGTACCACCGCGCGTCTGCGCCTGGGCCTGGGAGGAACCGAGCGCGCACAGGCCGAGCGAGACGGCGGCAACGGCGAGGGCGATGGCACGGCGGGAGGGAAGGGCGATGCGAGCAAGCATGGGTCTGGCCTTTCTGGGTCGGTGGTCAATCGAGGAGGGTTGGATCAGGTCGCGGCGATGGTGATGCCGTCGGCGCGCAGGGCCGCGCCGATCTGCTGGGCGAAGAGGGTGGCGCCGGGCTGGTCGCCGTGCACGCACAGGGTGTCGGCGCGGATGGCGATGTCGCGGCCGGAGAGCGCACGCACGCTGCCCTGCAGCACCATCTGGCGCACCTGGGCGGTGGCCAGCGCCGGGTCTTCGATCATGGCGTGGGGTTGCGAGCGCGGGGTCAGCGTGGCGTCGTCCTGGTAGCTGCGGTCGGCATAGACTTCGTAGATGGCTTTGAGGCCCAGTGCCAGGGTGGCGTCGGTCATGTGGCGGTTGGCCACGTAGACCTGCAGGGTCGGGTCGATGTCATGCACCGCCTGCGCCACCGCATCGGCCAGCGCGCGGCTGCGGCCGGTCATGCCGTAGAGCGCGCCGTGGGTCTTGACGTGGTGCAGGCGTGCGCCCTGGGTGGCGGCGATGGCTTGCAGTGCACCGACCTGGTAGACCACCAGGGCATAGACCTCGGCCGGTGTCATGGCCATGTCGCGGCGGCCGAAGCCTTGCAGGTCGGGCAGGCCGGGATGGGCACCCAGGGCCACGCCGTGGCGCAGCGCCAGCTGCACGGTGGCCAGCATCACGCCGGGGTCGCCGGCATGGAAGCCGCAGGCGATGTTGGCCGAACTGATGTGGGGCATGATGGCTGCGTCGGCGCCCATGGTCCAGGCGCCGAAGCTCTCGCCCATGTCACAGTTGATATCGATGCTTGGCATGTGGTGTCCTCTCAGGGGTATCGGTTCAGGCCAGGCAGCGCAGGGCTGACTGGCGCAGGGTGTGCAGGTGGTCTTCGCATTGCAGCCACAGCTTTTCGGCCTGGGTCTGGCTCTGCACGACAAAGCGCAACGCGGCGCCCGGTGCGGCCTGGGCCAGCAGCGGCAGGTCGGCGGCGCAGACATAGGCGATCTTGGGATAGCCACCGGCGCTCTGGCGGTCGGCCATCAGCACGATGGGTTGGCCCGCGGCGGGCACTTGCACGGTGCCGAAGGCGGTGGCTTCGGAAATCATTTCCGGCAGATCGGGTTTGTCCAGGGCCTGGCCTTCCAGGCGATAGCCCATGCGATCCGATTGCGCCGAGATCTGCCAGCGCTGGCCGGAGAAGGCGGCGCGGGCAACCTCGCTGAAGGCGCGCCAGTGCGGGCCGGGGATGCAGCGCAACCTCAGTGCGCCATCCTCGTGCAGGGGCAGCGGCGTGGCCCAGTGCGTGGTGGCGCCGTCAGGGATGGCGGCGGCCACCATGTCCAGCCCGCTGGAGACCAGCGTGCGTGCCAGCGCCAGTGGTTCACTGCCGGGGGCGCGTGCGGTCACCGGCAGCCGGTCGCCGCGTTGCAGGGCGCGACCATCGAGGCCGCCGAAGTGACCGCGCACGTAAGTGCTGCGGCTGCCCATGACGGGCTCGGTCGCAAAGCCGCCGCGCACCGCCAGATAGGCCCGAGCGCCGCTGGCGGCGCCCTGCAGTTCGATGCGCGCCTGCCGGCGCACCATCACGGCACGGTGGCGCGGCAAGGGCTGGCCATTGACGGTGGCGCGCAGGTCGGCCCCGGTCAGGGCCAGCAGGGTGTCCTGGCCGAAGTGGAAAGCCGGGCCGGTCAGCGTGCATTCCAGCACGGCGGCCTGCTCGTCATTGCCCACCAGCGCGTTGGCGGCACGATGCGCCCATTCATCCATGGGGCCATTGACTGGCACGCCGTACTGCTGGAATCCATAGCGCCCCAGGTCCTGCAGCGTGCAGGCCATGCCGGCACGGTCGATATGCATCTGGTTCATGGGCGTGCCTCCGGCCATTGCGCGAACTGCTCCGGCGTGATCGGCCGGAAGTGGATCAGGTCGCCGGGTTGCATGCGCGTGGGCGGCGAGGCATGGCGGTCGAACAGGCTCAGCGGTGTGCGGGCGATGATGTTCCAGCCGCCCGGCGAGGCATTCTGGTAGATCGAGGTGATGCCGCTGGCCACCCCCACCGAGCCGGCCGGCACCAGGGTGCGCGGCGTGCTGCGGCGGGGCAGGTCCTGTAGTGCATCGAGCGGTCCGGCGAAGGGATTGCCGGGTGAGAAGAAGAAGGCATACACCGTCAGCGGCTGGCGGCTATGCAGCGCGATCAGTTGCTGGGGCGTGAGCTTGCAGCGGCGCGCCACTTCCACCAGATCGGGACCATGGTCGCCGCCGTAGCAGGCCGGTATCTCGATGATGCGGCCGGCACCCGTGGTGGCCGGCACGCCACGTCCCAGCAGACGCTGCACCTGGCGCGCGAGCTGGGTCGTGGCGGCGCCCGCGCGACGCGGGAAATCCGCCGGACGGAAATGGATGGCCACGGTGGTGAAGGCGGATACTACGTCCAGTACCGAATCCCCTAGGCCTTCGTGTAAGACGGCTGCCACGGCATGGACGATGCGGCTGGTCTCGACGCCGACGGCCGGGCCCACGCGTACCAGCACGCAACGTTCGCCCACCGGTTCGACCTGCCAGTCGAAGGCCGGCAGTGCCGCTGCCGGCACGCGGCCGGTAGTGATGGCATAGGGGGGGGCGTCGCAGCGCAGGAGGGCAGCCATGGTCTTATTCCTTGCGCAGGCTTTGGCAGGCCGCCACGATCTGCCGGCAGGCCCGGGCCAGGCGTTCGTCATCGGTGGCATAGGCCAGGCGCAGGTAGCCAGGCATGCCGAAGGCGCTGCCGGGCACCACCGAGACGCCAGCCTCTTGCAGCAGCCAGGAGGCCAGCGCCCAGTCATCCTGCAATACCTGCCCTTGCGGCGTGCGTGCACCCAGCGCGGCATGGCAATCGGCATACAGGTAGAACGCGGCGGCGGGGCGGCGCAGGCGCAGCCAGGGGGTAGCATCGGCCAAAATGGACAGGGCCAGGTCGCGCCGCGTGCGCAGGCGCTGGCGCCAGCCATCGAGGAAATCCTGCGGGCCTTCCAGCGCCGCCAATGCAGCCGCCTGGCTGATCGAGCTGGGGTTGCTGGTGCTTTGCGACTGCAGCAGTTCGAGTGCGCGGATCAGCCAGGCGGGCCCGCCCGCATAGCCCAGGCGCCAGCCGGTCATGGCGTGCGATTTGGAGACACCATTGACGGTGAGGGTGCGGGAGAACAGTTCGGGCGCCGCCTCGGCGAAGGTCGAGAAGCGGCCTTCGAAGACGATGGCCTCGTAGATGTCATCGGCCAGCACCAGGATCTGCGGATGCGGCCGCAGCACCTCGGCCAGCGCGCGCAGTTCATCGGCGCTGTAGAGCGCGCCCGAGGGATTGCAGGGCGAGTTGAGCATCAGCCAGCGCGTCTGCGGGGTGATGGCGGCCTGCAGTTGTTGCGGCGTGAGCTTGAAATCGGCCTCCGGCGAGGTGGCCAGGATGACCGGCTCGCCACCGGCGATGCGCACCATTTCGGAGTACGACACCCAATACGGTGCAGCCATGATCACTTCATCGCCGCTGTCCACGGTCGCCAGCAGGGCATTGAAGAGGATCTGCTTGGCGCCGGTGGCGGCGATTACTTCGCTGCTCTGGTAGCTCAGCTGGTTGTCGCGCGCGAACTTGGCGACGATGGCCGCTTTCAGGGCGGCGGTGCCACCCACCGAGGTATAGCGGGTGGCGCCGCCTTCGATGGCGGCGATGGCCGCGCGCTGGATATGGGCGGGGGTGTCGAAGTCCAGTTCTCCCTCGGCCAGGCTGATGACCTGGCGGCCTTGTGCAATCAGGCGGCGTGCGGCTTCGGAGGCGGCACCGGTGGCCGAGGGACGGGCCTGGGCCAGGCGGCTGGAGAGGCGTTGCGAAGGATCTGGTGTGCTCATGATAAAAAGAAGGAAGACGCTGGCCTTAAATGAAATACAATTGGTATACCACTCGTATGCAAGCAATACTCGTGCCAAACACCTGAAATCTTTCGGTTAGAATCGCTCCATCATGAATGCCCGCCACGACATGTCCGCCACCGCCAGCGTCCCCGCCGAGATCGATACCGAGACCGATACCCCAGCGGGGCTGGAGGCGCTTTCTCTCGACGCGGCGGCGCAGTCCGCAGGCCTGGCCGAAGCGGGCGGGCCCAGCCTCGGCCTGCAAGCCTATGAAGCCCTGGTGGACCTGATCCTGTCGCGTGAACTCAAGCAGGGTGAAGCAGTGCAGGAACGCGCCCTGGCAGGGCGCCTGGGCATTTCACGCACGCCCCTGCGCGAGGCCATGCACAGGCTGGAAGGCGAACGCGTGCTGGAGCGCAAGGGCAATGGCCGGCTCTATGTGCGCCTGGTCACGGTGCAGGAAATCATGGAAGTGCTGCACGTGCGCCGACTGCTGGAGTCCGACGCTGCCGCCCGCGCCGCCGGCAAGTTGCCAGCCGGTGTGGCCACCGAGCTGCGTGCGCGCATCGATGCGCTGATGCAGCGCGACGATGCCGCCGATCCCGAACATCAACGACTCGATGGCCGCCTGCACGGCCTCATCACCGATCATTGCGACAACCAGCTGCTGGCCGGGATGATCCTGGAACTGCGCCGCAAGACGCGCATGTTCTCGCTCAAGCGCATGGACAACCGCGCCCATCCCACCTGCCTGGAGCACCTGGCCATCCTGGAGGCGCTGGAGCAGGGCGATGGCGTGGCCGCCGCAGCGGCCACCGCCCGTCACATCGACAACATCCGCCAGGCCATCATCGACAAGCTGTTGGGCTAGACGGGCCTGGCCGGATCAGCGGGGCAGACTCAGAGCAGCTTGCCCGGATTCATGATCAGGTTGGGGTCGAAGGCCTGCTTGATGCGCAACATCAGTTCCATCTCCAGCGGTGCCTTGTAGTGGCGCAGTTCGTCGCGTCGCAATTGCCCCACGCCATGCTCGGCACTGATGCTGCCATTCATGTCGGTGACCAGGTCGTGGACCAGCCGGTTCAGCAGCAGCGTGGCAGCCTTGACCTCGTCGTAGCTGGAGGACAGCGGGATCATCACATTGAAGTGCAGGTTGCCATCGCCCAGGTGACCGAAGTTGATGATTTCGGCGGCCAGGCCACAGCCCGCGATGGCGGCCTCGGCGCGTTCCACGAAGGGCGCGATGGCCGAGATCGGCAGGGCGATGTCGTGCTTGATGACCTTGCCGGCGCGCACCTGCGCCTGCGAGATGCCTTCACGCAGTTTCCACAAGGCGGCCGATTGCGTGCCGCTGGTGCAGAACATGGCATCCCCCACCAGTTGGTCTTCCAGTGCCTGGCCGAGCACATCTTCCAGCATGGCCTGCAGGCCCAGGTCTTCGGTATCGGCCAGTTCGATCAGTGCGTTGTAGGCGGCCGGCTGCGCCAGCGGTGCGCGGGTCTCGGTGACATGTGCCAGCACCAGCGCCAGCGACGCCGCCGACATCATTTCAAAGGCCACCAGCCGGTCGCCGCAGCGTGCGCGGGTGCGCGCCAGCAGCTCGGCCAGTTGCGGCAGCGAGTCGGCACCGACCCAGGCGGTGGCGCGGGCATGGGGCTGCGAGAAGAGCTTGAGCACCGCGCCGGTGATCACCCCCAGCGTGCCTTCGGAGCCGATGAAGAGATCGCGCAGGTCGTAGCCGGTGTTGTCCTTGCGCAGGCCACGCAAGCCGTTCCAGATGCGGCCATCGGGTAGCACCACTTCCAGCCCCAGCGCCAGTTCGCGCATATTGCCAAAGCGCAGCACCGCGATGCCGCCCGCATTGGTGGCGAGGTTGCCACCGACCGTGCAGCTGCCTTCCGCGCCCAGGCTCAGGGGGAAGTAACGGCCGGCCGCGCGTGCGGCTTCCTGCGCATGCGCCAGGATCACGCCAGCATCGACCGTCATGGTGTTGTTGATGGGATCGACGTCACGGATGCGGTTCATGCGCGTGGTCGAGAGGATCACCTGGGCGCCGCTGTCGTCGGGCGTGGCGCCGCCACTCATGCCGGTATTGCCGCCCTGGGTGACGAGGGGCGTGTGGGTCAGGTGGCACAGCCGAACGACCTCGGCGGTCTGGGCGGTATCGGCCGGACGCACCACCACGGTCACGCGGCCTTGCCATTTGCCCAGCCAATCCTTGAGATAGGGGGCTTGTTCTTCGCTACCGGTGACCAGTCCGGCATCGCCCACGATGGCGCGCAGTCGTTCGATCAGTTCCTGGGTGTTCTCGCTCATGTCATGCTCCATGCCAATTCATCTTGATGCGGCCGATGGCCATCGCCACCGCAGCCTGGCTGGGCTCGACCACCGGCATGCCCAGCGCCTGTTGCAAGGGTTCGCGATAGGCGGCCATGCCGGCGCAGCCCATGACGATGACGTCGGCCCCTTGTTCATCGCGCAGCCGGCGACCGACCTCGCTCATGCGCGCCAGCGTGCGTTCGTACTGCGCCAGTTCGGTGACGTTCAGGCCGATGGCCAGCTCACCAGCCAGGCGCGACTGCACACCCATGGCACCATAGGCGCGCAGGTGACGTGCGATCGAGCCCTGCAGGATGGCGATGACGCCGAAGCGCTGGCCCAGCGTCAACGCGGTCAGCACGCCGCTTTCCATGATGCCCAGCACCGGCACGTCCATGGCCTCGCGCACCGCATGCAGGCCGGGATCGGAATAACAGGCGATGACGAAGCCGGCCGCGCGCGCACGCAGCGAGCGCGCCAGCGACACCAGTTGCGGCGCCACGCTGTCCACGTCCTGCTGGGTCTGGATGCCGGGCGGACCGGAGGGCAGCGACAGGCATTCGATGGCAGGGCCGCCGGCCATGCGCATGGGCGCCATGGCGGTATCGATGCCGTGCGTGACGGCCGCCGTACTATTGGGATTGATGACGAAGAGGGTCTGGCCGTCGGCCGGGGCGTGGGACATGAGGGGCTTTCGCTAGTGGGAGCGGATGCAAGGACTGTAACCCAGGCCGACGGGCATGCTCCTTGCTCATTTGTCGGTTCCCCTTAACATGCTGTTATGCGCGACGAGGACATATGGCACTGAACCTGCGCCAGATCGAGGTATTCCGTGCGGTCATGACGACCGGCTCCATCAGCGGCGCTTCGCAACTGCTGTTCGTCTCCCAGCCCGCGGTGAGCCGGCTGCTGTCGCACACCGAGCAACGGGTCGGCTTCGCCCTGTTCGAACGCATCAAGGGCCGGCTCTATGCCACGCCCGAGGCCAAGAAGCTGTTCCATGAAGTGGAGCACGTCTACCAGGCCGTGCAGCGGGTCAACGAGCTGGCCACCGACCTGTCGGAAAACCGCAGCGGCATCCTCAACATCGTCTCCAGTCCCAGCATCGGACAGATGCTGATCCCGCAGGCCATTGCGCTGTTCCGCAATCGCCATCCCGACGTCAAGCTGACCTTCCACTGTCTCAACTACGGCTATCTCAAGGACCGGCTGCTGGCGCGCCAGGCCGACCTGGGCATCATCATCCTGCCCATGGAGCATCCCAGCCTGGAGGTCACGCCCCTGTGCAGCAACCGGCTGGTGTGCGTGCTGCCTTACAACCACGAGCTGACCCGGCGCGGCACCCTGACCCTGGCTGACCTGCGTGCCTTCCCGATGATTTCCTACAACCGCGACTCGCCCTTTGGCGGCATCGTCGGACGTTTCTACCAGGCCGAGGAAGAGCCGCTGCGCCCCATCATGGAAGTGGGCTCGCCCCAGAACGCCTGTTCGCTGGTGCAGATGGGCGCCGGGGTGGCGCTGGTCGATGAATTCTCGGTGCGCAGCTGGGCCGGCACCAGCCAGATGGTGGTGCGTCCGGTGGCGCGCGCACCGATCCTGCGGGCCAACCTGGTGCATGTGCGCACCGAACCGCTCTCGCAACTGACCCAGGCCTTCATCGCGCAACTGCAGCAACTGGTGCAGGTGCAGGGCTATGGGGTGCCGCAGGAGGGGAGTGCATAACACGACGTTAAGGCGTGCGCACAAAAAGGTAAGCGACAAGGGCAGGGGGCTCCCCGACAATCGTTTCCATCTTGTCCCGCCCCTTCTGTGATCGGGGCCTCGCTTCCACCCTTTGTCTACGGAAAGTCGCGCATGTCGAACTCGTCCTCTTCCTCATCTTCTTCATCTTCCTCCTCGCTGGCCACGGCCCGCGGCGTCTACACGATCTGCCCCACGCCTTTCCATGCCGATGGCTCGCTGGACCTGGGCAGCATTTCCACCCTGGTGGAGTTCCAGATCCAGGCCGGTGTGTCCGGCCTGGCCATCCTGGGTTTCCTGGGTGAAGCCCACAAGCTCTCCAATGCCGAACGCCGTGCCGTGACCGCCACCTTCGTCCAGTGCGCGGCGGGCCGCGTGCCGGTGTGGGTGGGCGTGCGCGCGCTGGGCCTGGCCGGTGCCATCGAGCAGGCCACCGAGGCCGCCGAGGTGGGCGCCGCCGCCGTGTTCGCCGCGCCCCTGGACAATGCGTCGGACGCCGTGCAGTTCGATTACTACCAGTCGCTGGCCGCCGCGCTGGCGATCCCGGTGGTGATCCATGACTTCCCCGATTCCTTCGGCACCGAGATCAAGGCCGAGGTGATTGCGCGCCTGGGTCGCGAAGGCGGCGTCAACTTCATCAAGATGGAAGAGCCGCCGGTGGGCCAGAAGATCAGCCGCATCCGTGACCTGGCCGGTGAATCCATGCGCATCTTCGGTGGCCTGGGTGGCGTGTACTTCCTGGAAGAGCTGCAACGCGGTGCCGTCGGCACCATGACCGGCTTTGCCTTCCCCGAGATCCTGGTGCGCATCTATGACAAGTTCGCTGCCGGCGACCTGGCCGGCGCGGCAGCCACCTTCGACAAGTATTGCCCGCTGATCCGCTACGAGTTCCAGCCCAAGATCGGCCTGTCGCTGCGCAAGTATGTCTACCGCAAGCGCGGCGTGATCTCCAGCGACGCCATCCGCTCGCCGGGCATGCGCATCGATCCCGAGACCGAGCGCGAGCTGGAAGCGGTGATCGCCCGCGTGGGCCTGGACCTGAGCCAGCGCGGCGCGCTGGTGATCGAATAAGGGGATCACATGGACCTGTCCATCTCCGGTCGCCGCGCCCTGGTATGCGCCTCCAGCAAGGGCCTGGGCCTGGCCTGCGCCACTTCGCTGGCGCGTGAAGGCGTGGCCGTGACCATGACCGCGCGCGGCGCCGACGTACTGGAAGCCGCGGCGCGCCATCTGCGTGAGACCACCGGTGCCACCATCACCACCGTGGTCGGCGACATCACCACGCCCGAGGGCCGCGCCCTGGCGCTGGCGGCCTGTCCCGACCCGGACATCCTCATCACCAATGCAGGCGGCCCCAAGCCGGGCGACTTCCGCGAATGGTCGCGCGATGACTGGATCGCCGCGGTGGATGCCAACATGCTGACCCCCATCGAGCTCATCAAGGCCACCGTGGATGGCATGATGAAGCGCGGCTTCGGTCGCATCGTCAACATCACCTCCGGTGCCGTGAAGGCGCCCATCGATGTGCTGGGCCTGTCCAACGGCGCGCGTTCCGGGCTGACCGGTTTCGTCGCTGGCCTGGCACGCAAGACCGTGGCGCACAACGTCACCATCAACAACCTCTTGCCCGGCCCCTTCGAGACCGAGCGCCTGCTGACCACGGCGGCGGCCAGCGCACGCGGTACCGACAAGACGCCCGAGCAGATCCTGGCCGCACGTCGCGCCGCCAATCCGGCCGGCCGCTTTGGCCAGCCTGCCGAATTCGGCGATGCCTGCGCCTGGCTGTGCAGCGCCCAGGCCGGCTTCGTGACGGGGCAGAACCTGCTGATGGACGGCGGCGCCTACCCGGGAACCTTCTGATTCCACCGAGACAGACTGGAGCACCATGGACTTCGACCTCACCATCCGCAACGGCCGTATCTCCACCGATCGCGAGACCTTCGTGGCCGACATCGGCGTGAAGGACGGCGTGATCGCACGCATCGCTCCGAACCTTCCCGCCGGACGCGAAGACATCGACGCTGCCGGCCGCTGGGTGCTGCCCGGCGGCATCGACAGCCATTGCCACATCGAGCAGCTCTCGGGCATGGGCATGATGTGCGCCGACGATTTCTATTCGGGCACGGTGTCGGCCGCCTTCGGCGGCACCACCACCATCATCCCCTTCGCCGCCCAGCATCGCGGCAAGCGCATCCCCGACGTGATTGCCGATTACGCGCAGCGCGCCCGGGAAAAGGCGGTGATCGACTATGGTTTCCACCTGATCCTGGCCGATCCCGATGAGCAGGCCCTGCAGCATGACCTGCCGCAAGCCATCCGCGACGGCATCACCTCGCTGAAGGTCTACATGACCTACAACGCCCTGAAGCTGGACGACTACCAGTTGCTGGACGTGATGGCGCTAGCCGGGCGCGAGGGCGCGCTGCTGATGATCCATGCCGAGAACCACGACATGATCCGCTGGATCGCTTCGCGCCTGCTGGACCAGGGGCACACCGCACCGAAGTTCCATGCGGTGGCGCACGACCCGCTGGCCGAAGCCGAAGCCAGTAATCGCGCCATCGCACTGTCGCGGCTGATCGGCGTGCCGGTGCTGATCGTGCACGTGGCCGGCGCCGAGACGGTGCAGACCATCCGCAACGCCAAGCTGCTGGGGGCGCAGATCTACGCCGAGAGCTGCCCGCAATACCTGTTCCTGACCGCCGAGGATATCGACCTGCCCGGCGTGGAAGGCGCCAAGTATTGCTGCAGTCCGCCACCGCGCGATGCCAACGCGCAAGAGGCGGTGTGGGAGGGCCTCAAGGATGGCACGCTGGGCATGTATTCCTCGGACCACGCGCCCTACCGCTTCGACGAGAGCGGCAAGCTTCCGCGCGGCGAAGACACCACCTTCAAGGAAATGGCCAATGGCGTGCCCGGCATCGAACTGCGCCTGCCGCTGCTGTTTTCCGAAGGCGTGCTGGGCGGGCGCATCGACATCCATGAGTTCGTGCGCCTGACCGCCACCAACCACGCCCACATGTATGGCCTGTCGCACTGCAAGGGCAACATCGCCGAGGGGCTGGATGCCGACCTGGTGATCTGGAACCCCGAACGCGAGACCACCATCAGCGCCAGCCTGCTGCACGACAACGTCGGCTACACCCCCTACGAAGGTCGCCAGATCAAGGGCTGGCCGGAAGTGGTGACCAGTCGCGGCCGGGTCGTGGTCAGCGATGGCGAACTGAAGGTGCAACGCGGGTCGGGACGCTTCATCGTCCGCCAATGCCCGGAACCGGCCAGCATCGCGCAACGGCCGTCACGCAGCAATCTGCCGGGCTTGCTCGGCCTCAAGGGAAAAGCATGGGAGCAGCAATGAACGCAAGCAAGGACAAACGCTTCGGCCTGGCCGTGGCGCAGATGGGGCCGGTACAGCTGGCCGAGGATCGTGCCAGCGTGGTGCGCCGCCTGCTGGAGATGATGCGCGAAGCCGCCTCGCGCGGCGCGAAGATGGTGGTCTTCCCCGAACTGGCGCTGACCACCTTCTTCCCGCGTTACTGGATGGACGACCAGGCCGAGGTCGATGCGCGCTTCTTCGAATCCGAGATGCCCGGGCCGCAGACCCGCCCGCTGTTCGAGCTGGCGGCGCAACTGGGCATCGGCTTCTATCTCGGCTATGCCGAACTGACGCCCGACGGCCATCACTACAACACTGCCATCCTGGTCGATGACAAGGCCAAGATCGTGGCGCGCTATCGCAAGATCCACCTGCCGGGCCATAGCGATCACAAGCCCGAGGCGCCGTTCCAGCATCTGGAGAAGAAGTACTTCGAGGTCGGCAACGATGGCTTTGGCGTGGCCGACATGCTGGGGACCCGCATCGGCCAGTGCCTGTGCAATGACCGCCGCTGGCCCGAGACCTATCGCGTCATGAGCCTGCAGAGCGCGCGCATCGTCACGCTGGGTTACAACACGCCGTCCTGGAACATCCACTGGAACGAGCCGCCGCACCTGCGCATGTTCCACCACCTGCTGTCGCTGCAGGCCAATGCCTACCAGAACGGCCTGTGGGTCGCGGCGGCGGCCAAGTGCGGCTTCGAGGATGGCTTCCACATGATCGGTGGCTCGGCCATCGTCGCGCCGTCCGGCGAGATCGTGGCGCAGGCGCAGGGTGAAGAGGATGAGGTCATTTTCGCCAATTGCGACCTGGGCCTGGGCGAGACCTTCCTGGAACACGTCTTCAATTTCGCCAAGCACCGTCGTCCCGAGCACTACCGCCTGATCGTCGAGCGCACCGGCGCCGGCGCACCGCTGGCGCCGTCCGAACTGTCCACCTGAACTTTCCAATTGATCCCACCCACACTGAGGAGTGATGCAATGTTTCCGTTCCTGGCCCTGCCGTCCAAGTTCTCCCTGAAGTGTTCCCTGCTGGTGGCCGTGGCGGCCAGCTCCCTGCTGTCGGCCGGCGTCATGGCCCAGGGCGGCCCGCTGCGCACCGGCGTGGATGCCACCTTCGCACCGCACGCCATGGTCAAGCTGGGCGGCGGCCTGCAAGGCTTCAACATCGACCTCGGCGAAGAACTGGCGCGCCGCCTGGGCCGCAAGATCGACATCGAAGGCACCGAATTCTCCGGCCTGGTCCCGGGTTTGAACGCCAAGAAGTACGACTTCGTGTTGGCACCGGTAACCGCCACGCCCGAGCGTGCCAAGGCCATGCTCTTCACCGAAGGCTATCTCGATACCGACTACACCTTCGTCATCAAGAAGGGCGGCACGCCGATCAAGGCGCTGGACGACCTGAAGGGCAAGACCGTGTCGGTCAACAAGGGCTCTGCCTATGAACTGTGGGCCCACGACAATGCGGCCAAGTACGGCTTCAAGTACGACGTCTACGGCAACAACGCCGATGCCGTGCAGGCAGTGCAATCGGGCCGTGCCGATGCCAACCTGGCCGGTAGCACCGTGGCTGCCTGGGCCGCCAAGCAGAACCCGGCCGTGCAGACCACCTACACCGTCAAGACCGGCCTGGTCTGGGCGCTGGCCTTCCGCCTGGATGACAAGGCCGGCCGCGACGCCGCTGGCATGGCCCTCAAATGCATGAAGCAGGACGGCACGCTGGGCAAGATTGCGCAGAAGTGGTTCGGCTATACCCCGGCTGCGGACGCCACCGTGGTCAAGGTCGGCGTGGGCCAGGGCGTGCCCGGCCTGGATGGCTATGATCCGACTCCGGTCACCCTGAAGTGCAACTGAGCAGCGACCGTACTGCGAAAGCGATAGACCCATGAACGCTGCCCCCATCCTCGAAATCGTCGGCCTGCACAAGTCCTATGAAGGCAACACGGTCCTGCGTGGCATCGACCTGCGCGTGCGCGCCGGCCAGCTGATCTGCGTGATCGGCCCGTCCGGCTCGGGCAAGAGCACCATGCTGCGTTGCTGTAACCGGCTGGAAGAGCCCAGCGCCGGCCAGATCGTGGTGGATGGCGTGGATATCATGCATGCGCGCACCGACCTCAACGCGGTGCGCCAGAAGATCGGCATGGTGTTCCAGCAGTTCAATCTCTATCCGCACCTGAGCGTGCTGGGCAATGTGATGCTGGCCCTGAAGAAGGTGCAGGGCCACTCGCATGCCGAGGCCGAGAAGCGCGCGCGCCGGGCACTGGAGCAGGTGGGCATGCTGGCCAAGGCGGACAGCTATCCCGGCCAGCTCTCCGGCGGCCAGCAGCAGCGCGTGGGCATTGCCCGTGGCATCGCGCTCGAACCCAAGGTGATGCTCTTCGACGAACCCACCAGCGCGCTCGATCCGGAGCTGGTGGGCAGCGTCTTGCAGGTGATGCGCGAGCTGCGTGAATCCGGCATGACCATGCTGGTGGTGACCCACGAGATGGCCTTCGCCCGTGCGGCGGCTGATCGCGTGGTGTTCATGGATGGCGGCGTGATCGTCGAGGAGGGGCCGCCCGAGCAGATCTTCGGCGCGCCCCAGCATGCACGTACCAAGGCCTTTGTCAGCCGTTACGCTGGTCATGCTGGCCATGCCGGCCACGCCTGAGAGCGCCATGCAGCAATTCCTCTTTACCTTCTTCAATGCCGAGATCGCCGCGCGCTACTGGCGCGACATCCTCAACGGCATGGGCGTGACCGTGTTGCTGAGCCTGGCGGTGATTGCCGCCGGTCTCTTGCTGGGCCTGCTGCTGGCGGTGGTGCGCGCCACCGGCCGTCGCCTGCCGGTGTTCCTGGTGGTGGCCTTTGCCGACGTGATGCGGGCCTTGCCGCCGCTGATCATCATCATCGTGCTGTTCTTCGCCTTTCCCTACATCGACCTGGCGATGTCCTCGTTCACCGCCACCTGGCTGGCCCTGACGCTGGTGCTGGCGGCCTATGCCGAAGAGAGCATCTGGGCCGGCATCGCCGCCTTGCCGCGCGGGCAGGGCGAGGCGGCGCGCTCCACCGGCCTGTCGTGGGGCCAGACCATGCGCGCGGTGATCCTGCCGCAGGCACTGCGCATGGCCGTCCCGGCGCTGACCAATCGCGTCATCTCGATCACCAAGAACACGGCGCTGGGCTCGGTGGTGGCCTTGTCCGAGATCCTCAATACCGCCCAGGCCGCCAGCAGCAATGCCGGCAATCCCACGCCGCTGATGCTGGGCGCGCTGGCCTACCTGGTGATCTTCATTCCGGTGGTGCTGTTTGCGCGCTGGCTGGAAACACGCTGGCGCTGGAAACGATAGGAGAGGGCGATCATGGATGCCTTGTTGCAGAACTTTTTCAATCTGGAAGTCTATCGCCAGGTGCTGCCCTTCCTGCTGGGTGGACTCTGGACCACGGTGTGGCTGTCGCTGCTGGTCATCCCCATCGGCGTGGTCTCGGGCATGGTGCTGGCGCTGCTGTCCACGCAGAGCGGCTCGCGCACGGTGCGCATCGCGGTGGCGGTGTATGTGGACTTCTTCCGTTCCTTCCCGCCGCTGGTGCTGCTGATCCTGATCTACTTCGGCGCACCCTTCCTGGGGCTGGAGTTGCCCAAGTTGCTGGCAGTGGCGCTGGGCTTCATGTTCAATAATTCCAGCTATTTCGCCGAGGTGCTGCGCGCCGCTATCGAGAGCGTGCCTTCCGGCCAGATGGAAGCCGCGCGCTCCACCGGCCTCACACGCTGGCAGGCGCTGGCCCATGTGGTGGTGCCGCAGGCGGTGCGCAATGCGCTGCCCGACCTGGTGGGCAACTGCATCGAGGTCATCAAGCTGACCACCATCGCCAGCGTGGTGGCCCTGCCGGAACTGCTGCGGGTGGCGCGCGACGCCCAGTCGCTGGTCTACAATCCCTCGCCCATCGTGCTGGCCGCCGTGCTCTACCTGATCCTGCTGCTGCCGCTGGTGCGCTGGCTGTCGCGACTGGAGCATCGCGGCCGGGCGCTGCACTGAGCTTGCGGCCAGCCGGCGTGCTGGTCTGGCCGCTGGTCTGGTCGCTGATCAGCGCGGTGCCGGGTCCAGGCCGGATGCCTTGATGGCCGCCTCGGCTTCCGGCGAGGCCAGGTACTGCAGCAGTTCCCGGGCTGCCTGCGGCTCCCTGGTGCCGACCACCACGCCCACCGAGAACGGCGTGAGCTGCTGCGCGCTTTCGGGAATGGGGCCGATGATGTCGATACCCTTGATCGGCTTGAGTTCGGAAATCTGTTGCAGGCCGACCTCGGCCTCGCCACGCGCCACCACTTCACCCACCGGCTCGGCCGGAATCATGCGGCCCTTGTAGGCCATCTGCTGGTCGATCCCCAGGCGCTTGAACAGCTTGGTGGAGAGGAACACGCCACTGGCACTATCCGAATAGACCACCGAGTGCGCCGTCAGCAGCGTGCGCTTGAAGGCATCGAGCGTGGAGATATCGGGCCTGGGCGCACCGGCCTTGACCGCCAGGCCGATGCGCGAGAGCGCCAGCAGCCTGTGCTCGGAACGGGATACCTTGCCCTCGGCCACCAGCTTGTCCAGCGAATCGCCGACCATGATCACCACATCGATGTGCTCACCACGTTGCAGGCGGTTGGGAATGGCCTGCGGGGTCTCGCCCATGGATGGACCCCAGCCCGAAATGAGCTTGTGGCCGGTCTTCTTTTCGAAGTCCGGGGCCAGTGCCTTGTAGGCAGCGGCAAATCCCCCCGAGCTGACCACGTGGAGATCGGCGGCGGTGGCCAGGCTGCTGGCGGCGCCGATGAGCAGGGCCAGCACGCTGCGCTGGATGAGGGAATGCGTGAGGATATTTTTCATATGGATCTCCGATTGGCGTTTTTAATTCGAGGTTTGGAATGGGACCCGATAGTTTGCGGAGTATCCTTTGAAAAGTTAATTGCATTTAATCTTGGGATTAATAACAAATGCGCATCAATATCGAGACCGCGGCATTGCAGGCCTTCATTGCCGTGGCACGCCAGTCGAGTTTCCGGGCGGCCGCCGAGGGCTTGTTCATCACCCAGCCGGCGCTGAGCAGGCGCATCGAGAACCTTGAGCAGGCATTGCAGGAACGCCTGTTCGACCGTACCACGCGACGCGTCTCGCTGACACCGGCCGGCGAGTTGCTGCTGGTACATGCACAGGCGGTGATGGAAGAACTGGAGCTGGCCGTCAGGAGCGTGGAGCAGGGCATGGCGCAGCGCCGCCAGCATGTGACGGTGGCCTGCGTCCCCTCGGTCGCCAACAACCTGCTGCCGCTGGTACTGAAGCCCTATGCGCGCAGCCACCCCGAGGTGCGGGTACGCATCATCGATGAGAATGCGGCCGACGTACTGGAGAGTGTGCGCAAGGGCGAGGCTGATTTCGGTATCAACTTCATCGGCGCGCAGGAAGCCGAGATCGATTTCGAGGAACTGACCCGCGAGCGTTACCTGGCGGTCATGCCGGCCCATCATCCACTGGCCGCGCACGGCACCCTGAACTGGAAAGCGCTGGCCGGCGAAAAGCTGGTCTCGGTATCGTCCAGCAGCGGTAACCGCAGCCTGATCGACAACGCCTTCGCCCGCGTACCGCAGCGACCGGTCATCCAGTACGAGACCAACCACGTGGCCGGCGCCATCAGCCTGGTCGCCGCCGGCCTGGGGGTGGCCCTGTTGCCGGAGCTGGCGATCCGCAACGCACCCTACCAGGGTATCGTGGCGCGCCCGGTGACCAGCCCGGTCCTGAGCCGGGCCATGGGCTTGATCAGCCTGAAGGGGCGGGTACTCCACCCGGCGGCGGCCACGCTGGCCCAGGCGCTGCGTGATGCGATCATGGGCCGGGATGTGGGCCGGAATGTGGGTCGGAATGTAGGTCGGAATGCGGGCCGGCGACGATCGCGCCCCGATCCTGGCTGAACTGCCTATTTTTTGTGCGGTTTATTGGGAGGGCACGCCGATGTGCCGCTTGCGCGTCGGGAAAATGAGTTATCCACAAATTTATGCACATAAATCGGGGATAAGTTTTCAGTAAGGACGGGCTTCCCGGGCCGTTTGCGCAAATAGTTTGCAAGAGCGCGGCCCATAAAAAAAGGCCTTCTTGTGCGAAGGCCTTTGTTTTCTGATTTTCGTATCGGTATGCGGTTTTCAGCGCATTTTTTGCCTGCCCGCGCCATGGTTCTGGTGGCGTTGCCGGGGTGGCAAATTCCGAAGAGGGAGCGATTATATAGGCGCTTCAGGAAAAATGATACTGCCGGCAGCAGAAATATCACGATGCCGCTTTCTCGAAGAAAATATCAAATAAAAATCATTATCATCTATAATTTGCCGCTCCCTCCTCCATCAATGGCGACGGTATGCGCGAAGACTCTCAGAATCTGCCTCTGCTGGATGCCCTGATGCGCCACTACGACGAGCTGGTCGATCATGTGCGCCGTCGTTTCGGCGACAAGAACTTTGCCCATGAGGTGGTCCACGAGGTGTATGTGCATGTGGTCAATGCCCGTCCGCGTGAGCAGGAGGGGACGCCGCTGGCGCTGCTGAAACACATCTCGACCTGCAAGGCCATCGATCTGCAGCGTGCGGCCAACAGCCGCAACCAGTGGCAGGAATCGGTGGATGCCGTACCCGACATCAGCCAGCACCATATCGATGGCGAGGAAGTCCTGCGCGGCAAGCAACTGGTCGACGCGCTCGAAAACGTCATCAGCGACCTGCCGCCGCGCTGCCGGGAAGTCTTCGTGCTGCACAAGCTGGAAGAGCTGTCGCAGGATGAGGTGGCGACGACCCTGGGCATCTCGCGCAAGATGGTGGTCAAGCATATGGAGCGGGCAATGTCGGCGATCCGGCCGGTGTGGTTTGGCGCCCAGGACGATATCGGCGGTGCCGCGCTGCGCGAGCCATTGGCCGCACGCCTGCCGTCGGGGGCCAGCATCGCGCGCGGGGCCGCCAAGCGCCGTGTGGTGCGCGGCATCGCCACCATGACCGCGATGCTGCTGCTGTGCTCCGGGACGGCGTGGCTGGTCGATCCGGCCTACGACACACGCCAGGTCGCCACCGCCGTCGGCGAGACCTCCACCATCACCATGGCCGATGGCAGCCGCATCCATCTCAATACCGATAGCGAAGTGCGGGTCGAGTCGCGCCTGTTCTCGCGCCGCATGACATTGCTGCGTGGCGAGGCCGGGTTCGACGTGGCCCATACCTATCGCTCCTTCGTGGTCCAGGCCCATCGCACGACGGTGACCGATATCGGTACCGTGTTCGATGTACGCAACCTGGAAGACGGCGCGCGCGTGAGCGTGCAGCAGGGCGCCGTGGAAGTGCGCAGCGATGACGGCCAGGCGCAGGTGCTGCTGGCCAATCAGGCGGTGTACTCCCGTGGTGGACAACTGGAGCGCTTGCCCGATCTGGACGCCGACCAGAACGGCGCATGGCGGCGCGGCAAGCTCTACTTCAACGGCACGCCACTACGCGAGGCGGTGCGCGACATGCAGCGCTACCTGGCGCAGCCCATCCTGCTGTCGGATGCGCGCATCGGCGAGCTGCGCCTGTCCGGCGAATATGACATCAAGGACGTGGATGACCTGCTGCGCGTGCTGCCGACGATCCTGCCGGTGACGGTCAGGCGCGGCGCGCACACCGTTGTCATCGCGGCCAATCCGGTTGCGGCCAGGAATCCGTCTAAATAAAAATAATTTTTATTTAGAGGTTCCCAGAGACCGATCTGATTTCGGTAACTCCTATAAACAACAATCACTTTTATAGGAGTAGTTCATGCGTGGTGCCATTGCGGGGGCAGGCCGTTCCTCTCGTCGTACTTTCAAACTCAGATCCTGCGTGTTCGCCGTGGGCATGTCGCTGGCCGCGCTGGCCTGGGGCCAATCTGCGCCGGTGGAACTGGATATCCCGGCGCAGCGCCTGGACAATGCCCTGCGCTCGCTGGCGCGGCAGTCGGGCAAGCCCATCGTGTTTTCCACCGACATTGCCGAGAAGCGCCAGGCGCCGGCCATCAAGGGTTCGCTGACCGTCGATGAAGCGCTGCAGCGCCTGCTGGAGCAGAGTGGCCTGGAGGTGCATCCCACCGGTGCCGGTGGCTATGCCATCATCAGCGGCAAGAGCGCGGTGGCCGATCGCCTGCCGGACGTCGGCGTGAGCAGCTCGCGTCCCTCGCTGTTCGCCACCGATGGCGTCAACGTCGGCGCGCTCGGCTACAAGAAGCCGGAAGAGTTGCCGTTCTCGGTGCAGTCCTACTCCAGCGAACTGATCGATACGCAAGAGTCGCGCACGATGATGGACGTGCTCAAGAATGATCCGTCGGTGCAGGACGCCACGCAGGCCGGCGCCTATGAAATGGTGCGTATCCGCGGTTACTTTTCCGACTGGACCAATACCGTGCGACGCGACGGTCTGTCGGTGGCCCCCTACTATGAGATCCCGCTGGAAAACATCGAGCAGATCGACCTGCTGAAGGGGCCGTCGGGCTTCCTCTATGGCATCAACTCGCCGGGCGGCACGATCAATTACGCCATCAAGCGCCCGACCAAGGATCGCTTCACCAGCATCAAGACCTCGCTGCGCGATAACGGCGGCACCTATGTCGCGCTCGATACCGGCGGCCCGCTCGACGATGGCCGCTTCGGCTATCGTTTCAACGTCGCGCGCGAACGCAATGGCGATTTCCATCACAACGGCGATACCTCGCGCGACTTCGTCAGCGGCGCCTTCGACTGGGCCATCAATCCCGACCTGCTGGTGCGCGCCAACTTCGACTACCAGGAGCGCAAGATCGCGGCACAACCCTCGATCGGCCCTTATCTCAACGGCCAGCTGCCCTCCATCAGCAGCATCGATCCGCGCACGCTGCTGGGCCAGCCCTGGCTGCAATATGAAACACGCACCTTCAACATCGGCGCCGACCTGCAATACCGCATCAACGACAGCTGGAAGCTGACCACCCGCGCCGCACAGTCGTACAACGGCCGCGTGGCGGCCTTCCCTGACGTGTACAACGTCGCCACCAACGGCAATATCCTCTCGGGCGACATCTACTACAACCCCAACCAGAGCTTTCGCGTGATCTCGACCGATACCTATGTGTCGGGCGATTTCGCCACGATGGGCGTCAAGCACCAGTTGGTGACCGGCTTTTCCACCCGCAATTTCCAGGCGATCGAGTCGGGGTTCGCGGTGCTCAGTGACACGGTGGGCAACATCTACAATCCGGTCTACACGGCAGCACCGTCCAACCTGAGCTACCCCAATCACAACACGTCCAAGAACTATCAGCCCAGCGTCTTCATCAGCGACCTGATGTCGCTCTCGGATCGCTGGGACCTGATGCTGGGCCTGCGTCACGTGCGCTACAAGAACGACAGCATGCCGGCCTCGGGCAAGAACACCTCGCAGAGCGCCAGCATCAATGCGCCCTCGGCGGCGGTGACCTACAAGATCCTGCCGAACCTGTCGACCTATCTCAGCTATGCGGAAGGTTTCGAGCAGCCCGGCCCGGCCGGCTACGACACCAACAACGCCGGCGAGAACCTGCCGCCGCTGAAGACCAAGCAATACGAAACCGGCGTCAAGTACGGTCTCACGCCGGAGCTGATGCTCACTGGCGCGGTGTTCCGCCTGGAGAAGACGCTGCAGTATGTCAACGCCGACCGCTTCACCGTGCAGGGCGGCGTGCAGCGCCATACCGGCGTCGAGCTGACGGCCAATGGCCGTATCAACAAGCAGCTGTCGGTGGTGACCGGCCTGGCCTATCTGCAGACCAAGGCCGACAACCCGGCCGATCCGACCGTGGCCGGCAAGCAGATCGCCGATGTCCCCAAGCTGCAAGGCAGCGTGTTCCTCGATTACCGGGTAGCGGCCATCGAGGGCCTGAACCTCAACGGCGGCCTGTACTACGTCGGTCGTCGTCCGCTCAATACGCAGAACACGGCCTGGATGGGCGGCTACACGCGCTTCGATACCGGCGCGCGCTACGCCACTCGCATCGGCGGCTACAAGACCACCTTCGGCCTGACCGTGCAGAACCTGCTCGACAAGCGCTACTGGGCGGCCGGCGACGCCGACATCAATGGCGCCTGGGCCGGCAAGCCGCGCACCATGTTCCTCAGCGCCCAGGTCGATATGTAGTCCGCCTGGCGGCGGCTTGTGCTGGTCCGACCCGGTCTGGCCGCGCCAGGCGTTTCAGGCAACAGCAGTATCGCGTTCTCCTCCCGCCAGGGAGAGGACGCGTCCATCGCCCGCCAGCCCTTGCCAGCATGCGCGACCCTCTCCCGTTCAACCCGGACCAGATAAGGAAGGCAGCATGGCACTTGCGCTCGCTCATACCACTCCCCCTGCAACCGGACCGGCGGCTTCACCGCTGCCGGCCATTTCTTCTTCCATTTACCGGCATCGCCTGACGCCGCTCGAATGGACCGCCATCACCCGCATCGTCGATGAGCTGGAACAGAGTTTCGGCAGCGTCGAGACGCCCGAATTCGCCGATGCCTGCAGTCTCTCGGCCCAGCAATTGCCGCGCAGCCTGCGCGAACTGGCGCATCGCTTCAAGTATCTGCACCTGCCGTGCGGCGCGGTGCTGCTCAGTGGCGTGCCGGTCGATGATGCGCGCATCGGTCCTTCGCCGGCGCACTGGGACGCGCCCTGGCGCAACCCGCCCAGCCTGCGCGAAGAGATTGCGCAATGCCTGATCTCGGCGGCGCTGGGCGATATCTTCGGCTGGCGCACACAGGAGAATGGTCGCTTCCTGCGCCACATCGTCCCCATCGACAAGGAGCGCAACGAACAGCTGGGCGGCAGCAGCAGCACCACGCTGGTATGGCATAACGAAGAGGCCTTCCATGCGCTGCGCTGCGATTTCCTGTCGATCTTCTGCTATCGCAACGAAGAACGCGCGCAGACCATCCTTTCCTATATCGGTGACCTGCACATCCCGGATGAAAAATGGGCGGTACTGGCCGCGCCGCGCTTCGTCATCCTGCCCGACAAATCGCATCTGCCGGACCAGAACATCAGCGAGCACTGGCGTCTGGACGATCATGCCTTCGCGCACATCCGCCGCATGCATGCCGATCCGCAACCGGTGCCGGCCTTGTCGGGCGCGCGCGAGCAGCCTTTCATCCAGGTCGACGAAGCCTTCATGCAGGCACTGCCCGGCGACCAGGAAGCCGCTGATGCACTAGATTGGCTGCTGCGCCAGTTCGACGCGCACCAGGCCGCAGTCATCATGCAGCCCGGCGACATGCTGTGGATCGACAACAAGCGCGCCGTGCATGGCCGCTCGATCTACCAGCCCAACTACGGTCCGCGCCATCGCTGGCTGCGTCGCGTCAACCTCACCCTCAACCTGCGCGGTTCGCTGCCCTATCGCGAAAACGCCATCGGTCGTCACATCGTCTGAACGGCCCGCATCCCTCTACTTCACGGAGATACCATGGCTACCATCCATGCAGGCGACGGCGACACTGGCGCCCTCTGCATCCTCAACAAGCAAGACCTGGCGGGGCTACGCTATTCGCTGTCCGAAGTGCTGGACACCGTCGAAGCGGCCTATCAGGCCTATGCCGCCGGACTATCGGCCAATCCGCGCAAGCTCACCGCCAAGCCCGACGACGGCCACTCGCTGGCGTACTCGATGCTGGGCCGCGACGGCGAGCGGCAGACCGTGGCCTTCAAGACATCCTATAAATTCAATGTCAACGAAGACGCGTCGCAGCAGAAGTACTACACCTCGCTGCTGCTGTATGACGATCGCACCGGCCTGCCCATCGCGCTGATGGATTGCAGCCTGGTGGGCGCCTTGCGTACGCCGGCGGCATCGGCCCTGCTGGCACGCAGTTGCGCCCGTAGCGACGCCAGGACCGCACTGGTGATCGGCAGCGGCGTACAGGGGCAGAACGCCTTTCCCTTCCTCGTGGCCGCGATGCCACAGCTGGACCGGCTGATCATCCACGGCAGCCATGAAGAGGGCATCGCCGCCGCCCGGGAACGCCTGCGCGCGCACTACCCGGAGCGCGACATCGAAGTCTCCGGCGACCTGGAACGCTCGGCCCGTGCCGCCGATATCATCATCGGTGCGGCCGGTCCAGCCTCGGAAAAATCCTACGGGGTGGTGCGCCGTACCGCGCTCAAGCCCGGTGCCCTGACGATCCTGGTCGGCTACGGTCTGCACGCCGAACTGCTGCACCAGGCGGATTTCCGCGTGGCCACCAGCGAGGCCCAGATGCGCGTGACCGGCACCGATCTGGCCGACGCCGATGGCGCGTTGCCGGCGATCGACGCTGAACTGCCCGACATCCTGGCCGGCAAGCGGCCGGGGCGCGCGCACGATGACCAGCGCATCTTCGCCTACAACAGCGGCATGATCATCACCGATATCGCGCTCGGCCGGCTGTTCGCCGAACGTGCCCGCGCCCAGCAACTGGGCCAGACCATCCGCCTCTGGTGAGCCCGCATGGACCGACTCCACGATGAGGCGCTCGGCGCCACCCCCCTTGCATTGCCACAGGTGCCGGCACTGCAGCATCCGCTCACGGCGCAACTGATCGGCCAGCATAGCGACCTGCTGCGCCAGCTCAGCCACGGCCTGGGCAGCACCCTGCATGTGTTGTTGCCCGAGGTGTTCGCCGACAATGCCCGGCAGTTCAAGCGTGCACTGGGCGAGGCCGGCGTGAGCGGCTTTGTGCTGTTCGCCAAGAAGGCCAATAAGGGTCGCAGTTTCGTCCAGCAATGCCCGGGGCTGGGCATCGGCATCGATGCCGCCAGCCTGCAGGAGGCCGAGCAGGCACTGGGGTGCGGCGTACCCGGCGCGCACATCGGCATCACCGGCCCCGGCAAGCATCCGGCACTGCTGGCGCTGGCCTTGCGCCAGCGCTGCCTGGTGGCCATCGACAGCGTGGAAGAATTGCGCGCCTTCGTGGCACAAGCCCGGCAAACCGTGGAGGCGCTCATCGGCGGCTGCCGGGGACGGGTGCTGTTGCGCTGCCGTCCAGCCAGCCAGCCGCGCAGCCGCTTCGGGATGTCGCCCGAGGAGCGCGAGGCGGCGCTGCAATTGTGCCTGGCGCATCGCGATGTGATTGACATGGAGGGCTTCTCCTTCCATCTCTCCGGCTACAGCATCGCCGCGCGCGCGGACGAGGCGCACCGCATGATCGATGCCTGCCTCGATGCCCGCCGCCGTGGTCTGGCGCTCTGCACGACGATCAATATCGGCGGCGGCTTCGCGGTGCGTTACGTCGATGCGGGGCACTGGTCAGATTTCCTGCAGCAACAGCAACCGCGCCACTACCATGCCGGCAAGTGCTTCGACGATTTCTATCCCTACTACAGCGCCGCTCCCGGCGCCGAGATGCTCTCGGCGATCCTGGCCCACGCCGACGGCGGCCGCGCGCTGGCATTGCGCCTGCGCGAGCACGACATCCGCCTGCTGCTGGAGCCGGGCCGGGCCTTGCTCGACCAGGCCGGCTTCACCGCCTTCGAGATCCAGAGCGTGAAGCACCGGCACGGCGACGCCGATGCCGATACCGGGCCGGACTACGGCATCGTCACCGTGGGCGGCACCAGCTTCAGTCTCTCCGAGCAGTGGTTCAACAGCGAATACATTCCCGATCCGCTGCTGCTGCCGCGCCAGGAACGGGCCGGCGAACCCTATGCCGCTTGCGTGGGGGGCGCCAGTTGCCTCGACAGCGACATGGTGAGCTGGCGCAAGATCCGCTTCCCTCAGACGCCCTTGTGCGGGGATCTGCTGGTCTACCTCAATACGGCCGGCTACCAGATGGATTCCAACGAATCGCCGTTCCACGATTTGCCGCTGCCAGCCAAGGTCGTCATCACGATGCACCAGGGCCAGCCATGCTGGCGCCTGGACAGCCGTCCACACGCCGATTTCGCCTAGTGCCCGTTGCCACACCTCTTTCCGCATCTCTTTCCACACCTCTTCCTTACCCCCGAAGGAGTCACACCATGGATCGTCAATCCCCGCAGGTCTTGTCCACCATCGCCGCACCGGAGCGCCGGCATGCCGCCGGTGTCGTCAACCGCGTTTCGCAACTGATCGGCGGCACACCGCTGCTGGAACTGCTGCGCACGCGCTTCGGCAGTCGCATCCTGCTCAAGCTGGAGCAGAACAATCCCACCGGCAGCGCCAAGATCCGCATGGCGCGCCAGATGCTGGACGAGGCTGAACAGCAGGGCTTGCTGGCACCAGGCGGCTGGGTCATCGAATCGACCTCGGGCAATACCGGCATGGGTCTGGCCTTGCTGGCGGCCGAGCGCGGCTATCGCTTCACCGCGGTGGTCGATCATCACGCCGCCAAGGACAAGCTGCGCGCCATGCAGGCCTTCGGCGCCGAACTGATCTATGTCAACGAGGACGGTGGCGACTCACTGGCCACCGCCGACCGCGAAGCGCTGGCCGAGAGGATCGCGGCCGAGCAGGGCGCCTACTGGACCGAGCAGCACAACAATCCCGCCAATGGCAACGGCTACACCTATGTCGCCGAGGAATTGCTGGATGCGCTGGGCCGCGATATCACCCACCTGATCGGCGCGGTCGGTACCGGCGGCTCGCTGTTCGGCACGGCCCGCGCACTGAAGAGCCGGCTGCCGCTGCTGCGTACCATCGGCATCGAGCCGGAAGGCTCGATCGCCTTCGGTGGTCCCGGCGGTCCCTACTACCAGTCCGGCACCGGCACACCACCGGGCGCCGAGATCGGTGCGCTGGTCGACTACGAGCTGCTGGATGAAGGGCTCAAGGTCTCCGACCGGCAAGCCTTCAATACCGCGCGCTACGTCGCCCGCAAGTATGCGCTGCTGGTCGGCGGCTCCGGCGGCGGCGTGCTCTATCAGGCCATCAAGCGCATCGAGACGGCACCGCCGGGCAGCACCTTCGTCGTCCTGATCTGCGATGGCGGTGAGAAGTATCTCGATACCGTCTTCAATGACGACTGGATGAATGAGCGCGATCTCATCGATGCCTCCGTCGGCGTGGAACTGGATGGCATGCTGGCGCAGCTCACGGGGCAAGCGGCGGAGCGCGCATGAGTTTCTCGCCGTCGCTGTTGAAGGCCGATGTCACGCACATCGGTGCGCTGGCCGTGCCGCTGATCCTGACCCAGTTCGCGCAGGTGGCGCTGTCGACCACCGGTGTGGTCATGATGGGCTGGCTCGGTCCGCTGGATATCGCCGCCGGCGGGCTGGCGCTGGCGGTGTTCAATTTGCTGCGCACTACCGGCGTCGGTCTGGTCACGCCTACCGGCAACCTGGTGGCGACGGCCGCCGCCGCCGGGCTGGAATCACCACGTGCCGCCGCCGACGTGCGTGACATGGTGCGCGCCAGCTTCACCATCGCGACACTGGCCGGCCTGGTATTCTGGGCGCTGATGCTGGGCGCCGGCCATGCCTTGCGCTGGATGGGGCAGGACGCGACCGTGGTGGCACGCACGGCCGATTACCTGTTTGCCGCCGCGCCCGGCATCTTGCCGCTGCTGTGGTTCCAGGCCCTGCGCAACTTCACGGTCGGGTTGCGACGGCCGGGACCGCTGCTGGCGATCACGCTGGCCGCCGTGGCGGTCAACATCGCGCTGAACTATGTGCTGACGACAGGTGCATTCGGCATGGCTGGCATGGGATTGGCGGGCATCGCACTGTCATCGACCATCGTCCATCTTTTTTCCTTCGTGATGCTGCTGCTGGTCGTCCGCCGCGACCCTGCGCTTGCACGCCTGCTGTCGGTGCGTATCTGGAAAACCTCAGCGCAGGCGCTCCTGCGCACCTGGAAGATGGGCTTGCCGGTGGCGGCCACCTACGGCTCGGAGGCCGGCTTCTTCGCTGTCATCGCGCTGCTGCTGGGCTCGCTGGGGGCCGATGCGCTGGCCGCGCATACGGTGGTGAACCAGGCGGTGTATATCGTGTTCATGATCTCGGTTGGCCTCTCGCATGCCACCTCGATCTGCATCAGCCGCACCTGGGCGCAGGGCGATATTGCCACCTCGCGCCGCTACGGCTACACCGGACTGGGCATGGGAGTGGCCTGCATGGCGCTGGTCGGCCTGTTCTATGTCGCCGCGCCGCGACTGGTGCTGGCGGCCTTCCTGCGCGACACCGGTGCCGGCAACGAGGCCGTGCTGCTCATCGCAGGCAAGCTGATCTTGCTGGCCGCCGTGCTGCAGGTCTTTGACTGCGCACAGAACATCGGCATCGGCATCCTGCGCGGCGCTGGCGAAACCGGATCGTCGTTCGTGATGACGCTGATCGGCTATTGGGCCGTCGGCCTGCCCGGCGCATGGCTGCTGGGTCACTGGCTCGGCCTGGGCGCCACCGGGGTGTGGCTGGGGCTGACGCTGGGGCTGGTCGTGACGGCAGCGCAACTGGTCATCCGCTTCCATCGCCTGATCGCACAGCGTACAGCCGGCATCCATGTTGAAGATTATGAATTGGCGCAGTAAGGCCAACGCCAGGCGCGATGTCAGGCACGCCCCGAGCGGCCGTAAGTGTTACGACGATTGACCGGGCGGCACAAGCGCCCCAACCATTTATCAGGAAATACCCATGCTCCACTGGCTTTGGAAGACCTTCGATGAACTCTCGCTGGAACAGTTGTATGACGCCATCCACCTGCGCCAGCAGGTTTTCGTCATTGAACAGGAATGCCTCTATCTCGACGCCGACGGATTCGACCCGGCCTGCCTGCACGGTCTGGGCTATGACGGCCAGGGTGAGCTGGTGGCCTATGCGCGCATCCTGCCGCCGGGCGTTCGCTATGCCGAGCCCTCGATAGGCCGCGTGATCGTCGCCTTGTCGCTGCGCGGCAAGGGCATTGGCGAGGCCCTGATGAAACAGGCGCTGGCACGCAGCGCGGCGCTGTATCCGGGCATGGCAATACGCATCAGCGCCCAGGCGCGGCTGGAGCGCTTCTACCAGCGCCTGGGCTTCGTCAGAGTCGGCGACCTGTATGACGACACCGGCATTGCGCATGTGGACATGCTGGCCCCGGCGGACGCACCTATACCCGTTTCCATGAAAGAGGATCGACCATGAACAACAAGTGTTTCGCCATTGCCCTGGCCGTCGCCGGGATCGCAGGCACCGCAACGGCCCACGCCCACGGCGTCTGGGTGGCCCAGCGCACGGGTGAGTGGGCGCTGGTGCTGGGAGAAAACGGCGTGGACGACGCCTATCAGCCGGAGGCGGTGAAGAAGGTCATCGCACTGGCCGCCGATGGGACGCAGAGCACCATCAGGATCCGGCCGCAGCAACGCAATGTGATCCTCGAACCGGCAGCCGGCGCCAAGGCCATCGCCGCCAGTTTCGAGGATGGCTACTGGAGCCAGGATGCGAACGGGAAGTGGCTGTCGGGTCCGAAGTCGGCGGTGGCTGGTGCCAGGCATGGTGGCTTTTACCAGATGTACACACAGACCATACTGGCCCCCGGATACAAGCCCACTGCCACGACATTGAGTGCGACGGATTTTCCGTTGCAGATCATTGCGCTGGACGATCCGCTGACATCGAAGAAGGGTAAATCGCTGCGCGTGCAGGTGCTGTTCCAGGGCAAGCCGCTAGCGGGTGTGCAGGTAGCGACCGACTATACGGGCGATACCAAGGTGCGCAGCGAGAAGACTGACCGGCAGGGGCAGGTCGCGTTCAGGATCCACAATGCGGGCTTGAACGTCATCAAGGTCTCGCATACGGTCAGGCGTATCGATCGTACCGAGGCGGATGAAGATGGCTATGCGGCGACGCTGGCGTTTACCTTCCCGCACGAGGATTGAGGCGTGCTTGATGTAACCCAGGTGTCGAAGCGTGGCCGCGTTCGATGCCGGGGCTTGCGATCCTTGGCTGGATTTTCCTGAGGCCCAAAGAAAAACGCACCCATGTGGGTGCGTATTCTTTCTGATGGTGCCGGGAGCCGGAATCGAACCGGCACGCCTTGCGGCGCGGGATTTTGAGTCCCGTGCGTCTACCTATTCCGCCATCCCGGCGACGCGAGCCGGTGATTATTGCCGATTTCGTTTTACGGGGCAAGCCCTTTCATGCAATCGGGGAAATTATTTTCCGCATACCGCTTCGATGGCGCGCTCGCCCGTGGAGCCGGGGATGGGGTCCTGCAGCTTGACGTCGGCATAGGCCAGTTGCGGGGCCAGCAGCAATTGCCCGCGACCGTCGGCCTGCGCATACATCTTGCGACTGCCGAAGCCGAGCTGGCGATTGCTGCAATCGAAATAGGCCGTCGAGACCTCGGAGAGGTAATAGGTCTTGCTGCCCTGGCCCATCAGCAGCTGCGGTCGGTTCCAGTTCAGCAGGATCTGCGCCTGGCGGATATTGCGGGTGACCACCACGCTGTCCTTGTCGACGAAGAAGCTGCCGATGCTGTTGTCGCCCAGCGGCGACCATTCGGCATGCGCCGGCACACAGGTCGCGGCCAGCAAGGTCGTCAGCAGCATCACCATGCGGCGCGCGGGGGAGGGGAAAAACGGTCGATCCATATCGGGGCAGTGCCTCGCGTCAGCTCATCATCATGGCCAGCATGGCGACATCGTCTTCCAGCAGCAGTATCAGCGTGATGCTCCAGAAGAGCAGTTCAGCCATCATCCGGTGCTCTATCGAGCGCAGCCTTGCAGCCATGTCCAACCTGCGGAACGCGAAAAATTGAGGTGCGGCAATCCTAACATGCCCGCTGCAAATGGTCATGGCGGCAACGCATGAAAAAATGGCCCGCCTTGATCGGGCGGGCCATGCGGCACTTTCATGCGGCACTTCAACGGCAGGCGAGGGCGACGATCAGATCGCCGCTGCGATGGCCTTGCCCACTTCGGTGGTGTTGCTCTTGCCGCCCAGGTCGGGCGTGGTCGGACCTTGCACCAATACCTGCTCGATGGCGGCCAGCATGGCATCGTGCGCCTGGCGGTACTTGCCTTCGCCATTGCCCAGGAAGTCCAGCATCATCGCGCCGGACCAGATGGCGGCCACCGGGTTGGCGATGTTCTTGCCGAAGATGTCGGGGGCCGAGCCGTGCACCGGTTCGAACAGCGAGGGCAGCTCGCGCGTGGGGTTGATGTTGGCCGAGGGCGCAATGCCGATGGTACCGGCGCAGGCCGGGCCCAGGTCGGAGAGGATGTCGCCGAACAGGTTGGAGGCCACCACCACGTCGAAGCGGTCGGGGTTCAGCACGAAGTGAGCGGTCAGGATGTCGATGTGGTACTTGTCGCGACGCACGTCGGGATACTTGGCGCCCATGGCTTCGACGCGCTCATCCCAGTAGGGCATGGTGATGGCGATGCCGTTGGACTTGGTGGCCGAGGTCAGGTGCTTCTTGGGGCGGCTTTGCGCCAGGTCGAAGGCAAACTTGAGGATGCGGTCGGTGCCCTTGCGGCTGAAAACCGATTCCTGGATCACGGTCTCGCGCTCGGTGCCTTCGTACATGCGGCCACCGATGGAGGAGTATTCACCCTCGGTGTTCTCGCGCACCACGTAGAAATCGATGTCGCCCGGCTTGCGGTTGGCCAGCGGGCAGGGGACGCCCGGCATCAGGCGCACCGGGCGCAGGTTGACGTAGAGGTCGAAGTCGCGACGGAACTTCAGCAGCGAGCCCCACAGCGAGACGTGGTCGGGTACCGTGGCTGGCCAGCCGACCGCGCCGAAGAAGATGGCTTCGAAGCCCTTGAGCTGTTCGAACCAGTCGTCGGGCATCATCTTGCCGTGCTGGGCGTAGTAGCCGCAGTGCGCCCAGTCGAAGTGGGTGAATTCGATATCGATGCCGAACTTCTTGCTGGCGGCCTCGACCGCGCGCAAGCCTTCGGGCATCACTTCCTGACCAATGCCGTCACCGGCGATAACGGCGATCTTGTGCGTCTTGCTCATCTCTGTGCTCCTGGAGTAGGGGAAACCTGGGTCATGATAAAGCGCATCGCCTGTTCGATCATGCACGCAGTGGTGATTCTATAAAACACGATCCGTGAATAATCAGGGCAATGAAAAGGCACTGCCGACTGCGCAGTGCCTTGGCCTGCGAAGGCCTTAGTCAGTTACCCAGCGGCTCGCTCCACAGGGTCACGCCCATGCTGTGTTCGGCGCCGGGTTCCAGCTCCACCAGGTCTTCCATTACATTGGCGGTCTCGATGCAGAGCATGCGTTGCCAGGCGTCATCGGCAAACTGCGACAGCCGGCGCGCCTTGCTGGCCCAGGGATTCCAGACCACGGCCGAGGTCGAGCCGCTGGATTCGAGGAAGATGCGGCGGTTCCAGCCGTCGTCGCGGATGGCCAGTTGCGGCGGCAGGTCGAGGTAGATGCGGTCGGTTTCGCTGCTGATGACCAGGGGACGCTTCTGTTCGCGCTCGGCCCAGCCTTCCAGGGTCTCGATGTAGCGGCAGCCTTCCAGGCCATCGACGGTGACGTTGTGGATGCTGCTGACGGCAAAGTAGCTATGCAGGGCCTGGGACAGCGCCACATGCTGCTCGCTGTCGTTGCGGGTGGTGAGCTTGAGGTGCAGGCGGTCGTCGAGCAGGATCTCCAGGCGCAGCGCCAGTCCCGGCGGCAGGTGGCGCAGGCTGGGCGATTCATGGACGGGCGGGATGGACAGCACCAGGCGCACGGTGTCGCCTTCGATGGCGTTTTCCATCAGCAGCCAGTCGATGCCACGCACCAGGCCATGTGCCGGCAGACGGCCGCCGGAATGCAGGGCCTGGACCTCCGGCGGATTGCGCATGAGGTCGCCGAACCAGGGCCAGCAGACCGGGATGCCGCCGCGCACCGAGTTGCCGGCCTCGAAGGCGGCTTCCTCGCTCATCCAGATCAGCGGCTCCTGGCCGAACACCTGGTAGCGCAGTACCTGTGCGCCCTGTTCGGCGATCAACAGCTCGGCACGTGCGGTCTGCACGCGCAGGCATTGCAACTGGTTGACCTCGATACGTTGGATATGCGGGACCTCTGGCGGGACCTCTTGCTCCTCGATGATGCTCATGCCGGTGACTCCAAAGAAACGGTATAGAACGGTACAACAATGAATACGGGCTGATTGCGGGATTCTTGCAATAGCGCAAGCCTGCCACATTTCCGCTCATTGTGGGGGATTTGCCGGTGCGTCGCCTGTACCTTGCACTGGTCGATATCAAAACGACAAACTCGCATTGCGCCGGCTCTGGCTATAATCCACGGATCGTTGAATGAAATGGCTACGAATCGTGAATAATTCGCCTTTGCTGGAAGACCTGCGCCTGTTTTGCGTGGTGGCACGCCATAGCAACTTTGCCGAGTCGGCGCGCGAGGTGGGGGCATCGCCGGCCTATATCAGCAAGCGCATCGCCCTGCTGGAGCAGGCGCTGGGCGTGCGGCTGTTCCACCGCACCACGCGCAGCGTGGTCATGACCGAGGAGGGCGGCAACGTCCATGAGTGGGCGCGCAAGATCCTCGATGATATCGAGCAGATGATGGAAACCGTCAGCAGCGCCAAGCGGGTGCCGCGCGGCCTGCTCAAGATCAGTACCAGTTTCGGGCTGGGGCGCAAGTTCGTCTCACCGCTGCTCTCGCGTTTTGCCGCCGAGCATCCGGAGCTGAAGATACAGCTGGAGCTGGTGGATCGGCAGATCGACCTGGTCAATGAGGGGATAGACCTGGATATCCGGGTGGGGGCGGGGCATGAGCCGCATCTGTTTTCCAAGCGCATCCTGCCCAGCCAGCGCGTGCTATGCGCCAGTCCGGCCTACCTGAAGAAGCATGGTGCACCGGCCGACCTGGCGGCGCTGCGCCAGCATCAGTGCCTGGTGATCCGCGAGCGCAACCAGTCCTTCGGCATCTGGCGCATGGCCGGACCCAAGGGCCAGGAGACGGTCAAGGTCTCGGGGACACTGGCCTCCAACCACGGCGAGATCATCCACCAGTGGGCCGTCGATGGCCACGGCATCATCCTGCGCTCGATCTGGGATGTGGCCGACAGCTTGAAGCGCGGCCGGCTGGTGCGCGTGCTGCCGCAGTATTACCAGGAGGCCGACCTGTGCGCGGTCTATCCCCTGCAATTGAAGAATTCGGCCAAGGTGCGGGAGTGCGTGCGCTTCCTGCAGAAGCACCTGGATGTGAGCGCGCCGCCCTTGACGGTCTAGCGCTGCCTGATCAGCGGCCGGCCAGGCGCTGGCGCACGATGCGTTCCAGCGCCAGCGCCACATGGGCTACGGCGGCGTCGTCGGCGTGGCGGCGATGCTGCAGCAGGCGCAGTGGCGGCGCATCCAGCGGCAGTGGCGGACGCAGGCAGGCCAGCTCCACCGGATGGGCAGCGGTGGCGGCCGGTACGCAATGCATGGGCATGACGGCGATCAGGTCCGAGCCTTGCAGCAGCGCCGGCGCCATCAGGAAATTCGGGATCACCATGCCGATGCGGCGTTGCAGGCCCTGGGCCGACAACTGCTCGTCGAGCATGCGGTTGAGCGTGTCGTGGCAAGAGACCTGAAGGTGCGGGAAGTCCAGCCAGCGGCGCAAGGTCAGCTGATGCGCGGCCGGATGGTCGCGCCGCATCGCCACCACGCAGCGTTCCTGCAGCACTTCGCGGCCACGCACCGTATTGGTGGGTTGCATGGCGCCCAGCAGCAGTTCGGTATCGCCACGCTCCAGGCTGGCAGCGGCTTGCGCATCGCCCTGCCAGGGCTGGAATTCGATTTCCAGCAGGGGCGCCTCGGCGGCCAGTTCCTGATACAGGGTGTGCGCCACCACTTGCGCCGGGTAGTCGGGCATGAGGATGCGCACGCGCTGCGCGCGCTGGGCCAGCGTGACGGGCTGCTGCTGCAGGCCGCTGGCCGCCAGGGCCTCGCGCACCGGGGTGCGCAGAGCCTGGGCGGCGGCGGTGAGTTGCATCTGCTGACCACCATCTTCCAGCAGCGGATCGCGCAAGACCTGGCGGCAGCGCTCCAGGGCGCTGGCCGCCGCCGGTAGCGACCAGCCCACGCGCGCGGCGGCGCGCGCCAGGTGGGCTTCGTCGAGGACGGCATCGAGCAGGTTCAGCAGGCGGACGTCGAGGGCATCGAGGGCAGAGAGAGCGGCGGGATTCATGAAGCGAGCAGGCTGGAAAAAGGCAATGCGCAGCCAGGGCGGCTGCGCATCAGGGGCGGGAGTGTAGCCTGATCGCCCCCTGTCCACAAGCGTGGCCGCGGGCAGGGGAGGCGGACATGGATCAGCCGAAGGCTTCCTTGAGCGTCAGGATCTTGCCGGTGTCGGTGGCATCGTAGCCGGCCAGGCCGTTGACGACCTTGCGGAAGGACTCCGACTGCAGGATGTCGATGACGGCACGGATCAGCGGATCCTGCAGGGAGCCGGCCGGCAGTGCGAAGAAATAGCGTTCGCGTACCAGCGGGATGAAGTCCAGGCCGAAACGATGCGACGCCGTCTGCACGCCGAAGCCGACGTCGGCCATGCCGCTGGCGATGAAGGCCGCCACGGCCGAGTGGGTGAATTCGGTGTTCTCGAAACCGTTGATCTTCTTGTGGTCGATGCCGGCGCCGGCCAGCATCAGTTCAAGCAGCATGCGCGTGCCCGAGCCGGCTTCACGGTTCACGAAGCGCAGGTCGGGGCGGGCCAGGTCGGCCAGGCCGCGCAGGTTCTTGGGATTGCCCGGTTCGACGAACAGGCCCTGGTTGCGGATGGCCAGGTGGATCAGGCAATCGCTGCGCTTGTTGAGCCACTTGGCGTAATTGGCGATGGCCGGTTTCTCGAATTCTCCCAGCGGGACATGGAAGCCCGCCAGGTCGCACTCCTGGCGCGACAGCGCGGCCACCGCGTCGGTGCTGTGGCGATAGCGTACTTCCACCGGCAAACGCGCCTCGTTGATCTGGCCCAGCAGGGCGGCCACGGCAAAGCCATGGCTGGCGTTCAGGCGCACGGTTTCCGACTTGCCTTCCACCGTCTTGCCCAGTTCCACCTCCAGCTCGGAGGCCAGGCTGTCCAGCGTGGGGGACAGGCGCGCCGTCACCAGGCGATCGGCCCATAACAACTTGCTGGCGAAGTCGGTCAGTGTGGTGCCGCGACCACGGCCGCTGTCGATCAGGCTGTTGCCAAAGATGCGTTCGGCATCGCGCAACAGACCCCAGGCATGGCGATAGGAGTAACGCGTCAATTGCGCCGCACGCGCGATGGAGCCGCTCTGCTGGATGCCGGTGAGCAACATCAGCAGGTTGGCCGTGTCCAGCGGCGCCTCGTTGTCGTAGGCAATTTCCCAGTGCGGTTTGATGTGTACTTTATACATTTAGGAAAAATAAAGCATATTGATGCACCCGGTTATCGGTGATAATTTCGCGTCACTCCGCATAAATGATAAAAAATATATGCGGTGTTGTACATATATAAATAAAAGAGAAGGATAGCGTCGCAAAGATGGGCCGGCTTCACGAGCCGGTTCTACTGGGCTTTGCAATGCAATCTTTCCTTCGATTTACCCCCACATCACACATCAAATAATTCGGAGGAATGAATGGCTTTCGATTTCCTGAACAAGGAACATACAGTCGCCAAGCCTGGCTTCAATCGCTGGCTGGTCCCCCCAGCAGCACTCGCAATCCACCTTTGCATCGGCATGGCATACGGATTTTCCGTGTTCTGGCTGCCTTTGTCCAAGGCTCTGGGCGTGACATCGCCCATTGCCTGCGCCGCTGACGTCGGTTTCTTCGCCCAGATCTTCTCGTCCACCTGTGACTGGAAGATCTCCATGCTGGGCTGGATGTATACGATGTTCTTCGTCCTGCTGGGCATCTCGGCCGCCATCTGGGGCGGCTGGCTGGAACACGCCGGTCCCCGCAAGGCCGGTGTGGTGGCTGCCATCTGCTGGTGCGGCGGCTTGCTCATCTCGGCGCTGGGCGTGAAGACCCACCAGCTCTGGCTGATGTGGGTCGGCTCCGGCGTCATCGGTGGCGTCGGCCTGGGCCTGGGTTACATCTCGCCGGTGTCGACCCTGATCAAGTGGTTCCCTGACCGTCGCGGTATGGCCACCGGCATGGCCATCATGGGCTTTGGCGGCGGTGCGCTGGTGGGTACCCCGCTGGCCGATGCGCTGATGAAGAAGTTTGCCACCCCGACCTCGGTGGGCGTGTGGGAAACCTTCGTCGTTATGGCCATCATCTACTTCGTCTTCATGATGGCAGGTGCCTTCGGCTACCGCGTCCCGCCTTCGGGCTGGAAGCCGGCCGGCTGGACCCCGCCGGCGGCCAAGGCCAGCGCGACCATGATCACGCAGAACCACGTGCACGTCTCCAAGGTCTGGGGCATTCCCCAGTTCTGGCTGGTGTGGCTGGTGCTCTGCCTGAACGTGTCGGCCGGTATCGGCGTCATCGGCATCGCCTCGCCGATGCTGCAGGAAGTGTTCGGCGGCAAGCTGCTGGGCGTGGACGTGGGCTTCAATGACCTGTCGATCGAGCAGAAGGCTGCCATCGCGGCACTGGCTGCCGGCTTCACGGGCCTGATCTCGCTGTTCAACATCGGTGGCCGTTTTGCCTGGGCATCGTGCTCGGACTTCTTCGGTCGCAAGATGACCTACGCGATCTTCTTCGTGCTGGGCTTCGTGCTGTACGTGAGCCTGCCGTGGTCGGCCAAGTCGGGCAACGTCGCGCTGTTCGTGGGCGCGGTCTGCATCATCCTGTCGATGTATGGCGGCGGTTTCGCCACCGTGCCGGCCTACCTGGCCGACCTGTTCGGCACCCAGATGGTGGGCGCCATCCACGGTCGTCTGCTGACCGCGTGGGCGACCGCCGGCATCCTGGGCCCGGTGGTGGTGAACTACATGCGTGAGTACCAACTGTCCCTGGGCATGCCCAAGAACGAGGTGTACAACACCACCATGTACATCCTGGCCGGCATGCTGGTGCTGGGTCTGATCTGCAACCTGCTGATCCGTCCGGTGGCGGCCAAGCATTTCATGACGCCGGAAGAACTGGCCCGTGAAAAGCAGCTGGCGCACGAGAAGTCGGCGGCTGAAGCGGCGACCACGGCGTCCTCGGACGACATGTCCAAGATCGGTTCGGGCGGCAATCCGCTGGTGATCGGCCTGGCATGGCTGGCCGTCGGTATCCCGCTGGTCTGGGGCATCACCCTGGTGTTGCAGAAGTCGGCAGTGCTGTTCCGTTGATCGGAACCTGGTGTTGTGCGCAGGCCGGCTCCACCCGGCCTGCCGCAACACTGAACTACCCCAGCGGCGAAAGCCGCTGACACAAGCCGCCAGGCGACCAGGGCCCGGCAGCTTGTGTCAGCGACTATCAAAAAAGAGGAGCAGGATAGAGCTATCCGTCAGGAAGCCACCTGCATCCGCAGTGTTCGTACCAACCCAGAAGGCAGGGAGAACATGCAACAACGGAGACCAGCTGTTTCATTGCGCACGGCCGTGCCCGCTTCCAGGCGGGCGGAGACGGTGCTGCCGCATTTCCCCGCGCTATTGCGAATTGGTCCAGGACCGGCCGCGCCTCCTTAGGGAGCGGCGGCTTTTTGGCGTTTCATCTGATATTTGCGCAGCCCGCACAAGATCCCCCCAGGGACATCACGGGACTGCACCAGGGCAACACAGGAGGCATCAATGAACAGGCAGCAAGTTTTCGACGTGGCGGCGGTGCGCGGCATCATCGCCGAACGCAAGGACATGGCCGGCGCCATGCTCCCCATCCTGCACGGCATCCAGGAGAAGGTCGGCTATATCCCGGCCGATGCGGTGGCGATGATCGCGGGCGAGCTCAATGTCTCGCGCGCGGAGGTGCATGGGGTGATTTCCTTCTATCACTTCTTCCGCCAGCAGCCATCTGGCCGGCACGTGGTGCAGCTATGCCGTGCCGAGGCTTGCCAGGCACGCGGCAGCGAGGCCCTGGCCGAGCAGGCGCAACAGGTGCTGGGCTGCGGCTTCCATGAAACCACCGCCGATGGCAGGTTCACGCTGGAGCCGGTGTATTGCCTGGGCCAGTGCGCCGTCGGCCCCAATCTCACCCTCGATGACGAGCTGCATGCGCGCGTCGATCTCGACAAATTCAAGCGCCTGGTCCAGGCCAAGCAGGAGGCATGATGAGCGCCGTCGATACCATCACTGTCTATGTGCCGCGCGACTCCACCGCGCTGGCGCTGGGCGCCAATGAGGTGGCCGCCGCCATCGCCGCCGAAGCCGAGCAGCGTGGCCAGTCCATCAGGCTGGTGCGCAATGGCTCGCGTGGCATGTTCTGGCTGGAGCCGCTGGTGGAAGTGGCCACCGCTGCCGGTCGCGTGGCTTACGGGCCGGTCGCCGCCGGCGATGTGCCGGGGCTGTTCGACGCCGGGCTGCTGACCGGTGGACAGCATGCGCTGCACCTGGGCCTGACCGAAGAGATCCCCTTCCTGAAGCACCAGGAGCGCCTAACCTTCGCCCGCGTGGGCATCATCGATCCACTCTCGCTGGACGACTACCTGGCCCACGAGGGCTATGCCGGCCTGAAGAATGCACTGGCCATGGCGCCCGAGGCGATCGTGCAGCAGATGATTGACTCCGGCCTGCGCGGACGTGGCGGCGCCGCCTTCCCGACCGGCATCAAGTGGCAGACGGTCTTGCGCGCCCAGGCCACGCAGAAGTATGTGGTCTGCAATGCCGACGAGGGCGATTCCGGGACCTTCTCGGACCGCATGATCATGGAGGACGACCCCTTCACGCTCATCGAGGGCATGACCATTGCCGCGCTGGCGGTGGGGGCGAGCGCGGGCTATGTCTATGTGCGCTCCGAATATCCGCATGCGATCGCGACGCTGAACGAGGCCATCGCCATCGCCGCCGAGCGTGGATATCTGGGTGAGAACATCCTGGGTTCGGGCAAGGCCTTCCATCTGGAAGTGCGCAAGGGCGCTGGCGCCTACATCTGCGGCGAAGAGACCGCCATGCTGGAAAGCCTGGAAGGCAAGCGCGGCGTGGTGCGCGCCAAGCCGCCGCTGCCGGCGCTGGAGGGCCTGTTCGGCAAGCCCACCGTGATCAACAACCTGATCTCGCTGGCCTCGGTCCCGGTGATCCTGGCGCGCGGTGCGGAGTTCTACAAGAACTACGGCGTGGGCCGCTCGCATGGCACCCTGCCATTCCAGCTGGCCGGCAACATCCGCCAGGGCGGCCTGGTGGAGAAGGCCTTCGGCCTCACGCTGCGCCAGTTGCTGGAAGACTTTGGCGGCGGCAGCGCCAGCGGGCGCCCGATCCGCGCGGTGCAGATGGGCGGCCCGCTGGGCGCCTATATGCCGCAGTCGCAATTCGATACCCCGCTGGACTACGAAGCCTTTGCCGCCATCGGCGCCATGATCGGCCACGGTGGCCTGGTGGCCTTCGACGACAGCGTCGACATGGCGCGCCAGGCGCGCTACGCGATGCAGTTCTGCGCGGTGGAATCCTGTGGCAAGTGCACGCCTTGCCGCATCGGCTCCACCCGGGGCGTGGAAGTGATCGACAAGATCATCGCCAATGACGAGCGGCCACGGCAGATCCATCTGCTGAAAAGCCTGTGCGACACCATGCTCAACGGCTCGCTGTGTGCCATGGGCGGCATGACGCCGTTCCCGGTGCTGTCGGCGCTCAATCATTTCCCGGAAGACTTCGGCGCGCCCGGCGAACAGGCGGCCTGATCCCATCACCGAATGCAGAGGAGTGGCAACATGAACCAGCTCAATGAAACGGATTACGGCACGCCGGCGCGTGTCTCGGAAAAGATGGTCTCGCTGGAAATCGACGGCGTGCAGGTGACGGTCCCGGCCGGGACCTCGGTCATGCGCGCCTCGGTCGAGGCTGGCATCAACGTCCCCAAGCTGTGCGCCACCGACAGCCTGGAACCCTTCGGTTCCTGTCGCCTGTGCCTGGTGGAGATCGAAAAGGATGGCCGCAAGATGAAGGGCTATCCGGCCTCCTGCACCACGCCCTGCGAGCCGGGCATGAAGGTGCAGACCCAGACTCCCAAGCTGGCCGAGATCCGTCGTGGCGTGATGGAACTCTATATCTCCGACCACCCGCTGGATTGCCTGACCTGCCCCACCAATGGCAACTGCGAACTGCAGGACATGGCCGGTGCCGTGGGCTTGCGCGAAGTGCGCTACGACCCGGCGGGCGAGAACCATCTGGAGATGAAGAAGGACGAGTCCAATCCCTACTTTACCTATGACCCCTCCAAGTGCATCGTCTGCAACCGCTGCGTGCGCGCCTGCGAAGAAACCCAGGGTACCTTCGCCCTCACCATCAATGGCCGCGGCTTCGAGTCCCGCGTCTCGGCGGGGCAGATGGAATCCTTCATGGAATCCGAATGCGTCTCCTGCGGCGCCTGCGTACAGGCTTGCCCGACCGCCACGCTGACCGAGAAGACCGTCATCATGCTGGGCCAGGCCGAGCACAGTGCCGTGACCACCTGCGCCTACTGCGGCGTGGGCTGCGCCTTCAAGGCCGAGATGAAGGGCAATGAAGTCGTGCGTATGGTGCCGTACAAGGATGGCAAGGCCAACCAGGGCCACTCTTGCGTCAAGGGCCGCTTCGCCTGGGGCTATGCGACCCACAAGGATCGCATCCTCAACCCCATGATCCGCAAGAGCATCAGCGACCCCTGGCGCGAGGTGTCGTGGGAAGAGGCACTCTCTTACGCGGCCAGCGAGTTCCGTCGCATCCAGGCCAAGCATGGCAAGGACTCGATTGGCGGCATCACCTCGTCCCGCTGCACCAACGAAGAGACCTACCTGGTGCAGAAGCTGGTGCGTGCCGCCTTCGGCAACAACAACGTCGACACCTGCGCCCGCGTATGCCACTCGCCCACCGGCTATGGCCTCAAGCAGACCCTGGGTGAATCGGCTGGCACCCAGACCTTCGAATCGGTGATGAAGTCCGACGTCATCCTCATCATGGGCGCCAACCCGGCCTCGGGTCACCCGGTGTTCGCTTCGCAGATCAAGCGCCGCGTGCGTCAGGGCGCCAAGCTGATCGTGATCGATCCGCGTACCACCGAGATGGTCAAGTCGCCGCACGTGCAGGCTGATTACCACCTCAAGCTGCGCCCCGGCACCAACACCGCCATCATCACCGCGCTGGCGCACGCCATCCTCTCCGAGGGTTTGCAGGATGAGCGCTATATCGATGAGCGCTGCGACCTGCAGTCCTACCGGGACTGGAAGGAGTTCGTGCTGCGCGAAGACAATTCCCCGGAGGCCATGGCGGCCATTACCGGCGTGCCGGCTGAGACCGTGCGTGGCGCCGCGCGCCTGTACGCCACCGGTGGCAATGCCGCGATCTACTACGGACTGGGTGTGACCGAGCATGCACAAGGATCGACCACGGTGATCGGCATCGCCAACCTGGCCATGTGCACCGGCAATGTCGGCCGCGAAGGCGTAGGCGTGAACCCGCTGCGTGGGCAGAACAATGTGCAGGGTTCCTGCGACATGGGTTCCTTCCCGCATGAGCTGCCGGGCTATCGCCATATCTCGGACTCGACCGTGCGCAGCCAGTTCGAGCAAGCCTGGGGCGTGACGCTGAACCCGGAGCCGGGCCTGCGCATTCCCAACATGTTCGATGCTGCCCTCGATGGCAGCTTCAAGGGCCTGTATTGCGAGGGCGAGGATATCGTCCAGTCCGACCCCAACACCCAGCACGTGGCCGCCGCTCTGCAGGCGATGGAATGCATCGTGGTGCAGGACCTGTTCCTCAACGAAACGGCCAAGTACGCGCATGTCTTCCTGCCCGGTTCGTCCTTCCTGGAAAAGGATGGCACCTTCACCAATGCCGAGCGTCGCATCTCGCGCGTGCGCAAGGTGATGCCGGCCAAGGCCGGCAAGTCCGACTGGGAAGTCACGGTGGCGCTGGCCGAAGCGCTGGGCTATCCGATGCCGTACAATCACCCCTCGGAAATCATGGACGAGATCGCCGCCCTGACGCCCAGCTTCCATGGCGTGAGCTATGACAAGCTGGAAAAGCTGGGCAGCATCCAGTGGCCCTGCAACGAGCACGCGCCGCAAGGCACGCCCATCATGCATGTGGGCAGCTTCATCCGCGGCAAGGGCAAGTTCATCAACACGCAATACTTCGCCACCGACGAGAAGGTGACCCAGCGCTATCCGCTGATCCTGACCACCGGCCGCATCCTGTCGCAGTATAACGTGGGCGCGCAGACGCGCCGTACCGAGAACTCGCAATGGCATAGCGAAGACCGGCTGGAAATCCACCCGCACGATGCCGAGGACCGTGGCATCCGCGAGGGCGACTGGGTCGGTGTGGAGTCGCGCGCGGGCCAGACCGTGTTGCGCGCCACCGTGACGGAGAACGTGCAGCCGGGTGTGGTCTATACCACCTTCCACTTCCCGGAGTCCGGCGCCAACGTGATCACCACCGACAACTCGGACTGGGCCACCAACTGCCCCGAGTACAAGGTGACGGCGGTGCAGGTCTTGCCGGTGACGCAGCCCTCCGAGTGGCAGCAGCACTACGAGCGTTTCAACCGCGAGCAGCTGGATTTGCTCAAGGGCGAGAAGGCATCGGAGCCGCTGGTGACGAAGTAGGCAAGGCATCGTCATCGCACCCATGGGGTGCGATGACGGCGTGCTGGTCCTGCCATGATTTCTACCGACGACCAGCCCGATCCACACAGTGCAGGACAGCATGAACACACGCAGCCAGACCCCGATTCCGAACGTCGATGACACCACCGGCGAGTACGCCACCTTTGCCCGCGTCCAGGTGGATCGCTGGCGTGACGGGCAGCGCGAGACGGTGGAGGATGTGGTGGCCGAGGAAGTGCCGATCGCGCTGGAATACAACGGCATCTCGCATGCGGTGATGATGGCCACGCCGGCCGACCTGGAGGATTTTGCCCTCGGTTTTTCGCTGACCGAAGGCATCGTGGCCACGCCGGGCGAGTTGTATGAATGCGAGATCGTGCCGGGCTGCGAAGGCGTGCAGGTGCAGATGCGCATCGCCACCGAACGCTTCGTGGCCCTGAAGGAAAAACGTCGCAACCTGACCGGCCGTACCGGCTGCGGCCTGTGTGGCGCCGAGACGCTGGAGCAGGCGGTGCGTCATCCCAAGGCGGTGGCGCAGGGCGGGGCGCAGTTCACGGTGCAGCAGCTCCATGCGGCGCTGGAGCAGATGCAGGCGCGCCAGCAATTGCAGCAGGCCACCGGCGCCACCCATGCGGCGGCGTGGATGGATGCGCAAGGCGGCATTGTCCTGGTCCGCGAGGATGTGGGTCGTCACAATGCGCTGGACAAGCTGATCGGTGCACTGGCCGAGGCGGAGACGGATTTCTCACAGGGCGCCGCCATCATCACCAGTCGCGCCAGTTATGAAATGGTGCAGAAGGCGGCCACGGTGGGCATCGGCTTCATCGCCGCGATCTCGGCACCGACCGCGCTGGCGATCCGCCTGGCCGAGGAAACCGACGTTACCCTGGTCGGCTTCGTGCGCCGGCAGGGACATGTCGTCTATGCGCGGCCACACCGCTTGCGCTAGGACGTGCGGCGCCGGCACGGCCGTCCACTATCGAACATAGCAGGAGGAGACTCATGAATACCGAACACCTGGTCAAGATGGCCAACCAGATTGGCAGCTTCTTTTCCACCATGCCCGACCGCGACCAGGCCATGGCCGATCTGGCCTCGCATATCAGGCGCTTCTGGGAGCCGCGCATGCGCAAGGCCTTCCTGGACTATATCGACCAGACCGGTGGCGAGGGCGTGGATGCGATCGTGCTGGAGGCCGTGAGCCGGCATTTGCAGGTGCCGGCCGCCTGAGATGGAAGACTCCGGCTGCGCAGGCAGCCGGATCTTGTCCAGGCAGATCAGAAGTGGAAATTGCCCGTCAGCGAGACTGCCCGCGCCGCGCCCGGAAGGTAGCGATAGCCGGTCTTGTTGAGGGAACCCACGTAGTCCTTGTTGAACAGGTTGGTCACGTTGAATTGCAGGTCCATATTCTTGTTGACCACGTAAGCCGCCATGGCATCCATCACCCAATAGGCCTGGGTACGCTGTGGCGTCCCCACCGCCGTGGTGGCCGTGCCGCGTACCAGCCCTGCGGAGTAACGCGCTCCGCCACCCAGCCTGATGCCATGCGGCAAGCGCCAGCTGGCCCACGACGTGAAGGATTGCCGGGGCGCATAGGCCAGCGTGTTTTCACCGCTGGCCGTGACGGTCTTGCCGCTGGCGACCCGGCTGTTCATGCGGCTATAACCTGCCGTGACGGAGATATCGCTCGTCAGGTCGCCCGTCACGCCCAGCTCCACTCCTTGCACGACTTTCCTGCCAGTCTGGAAGTAGAGATTGGCGAGGTCATCGAACTCCACTTCATTGCGAACCTCGGTGCGGTAAGCCGCTGCGGTGAGCAAGAGTTTCCGGTCCAGCAAATCCCATTTGGTGCCGACTTCGGCTGTGCGCGTCTTCTGCGGTGCGTAGTCGGGATTGGCGGCGCTGCCACGGCTGGCGCTGAGCGAGAAATTGGCACCGCCCGGTGGTTGCTGGGAGGTTGCGTACAAGGCGTAGAGGCTGCTGTAGCCGGTGGGCTTGAAGATGCCTGCCAGCTTCCAGTTGAACAGCTTGCCGGTACTGGACAGGCCGGTCCTGTTGTCGGGCGTGCTGGAGTCGAAACGCGTGCGATAGATATCCTCGCGCAGGCCGGCATTGAGCGACCAGCGTTCGTCGAACCTGAGGGTGTCCATCAGATAGAGCGAAACAGTGTCGGTCTTGCCCTCGTTGTTGCCGTTGCTGGCGATGGCAAGGTTGGCTTCGCTGAAGCGCGGATCGGGCCGGTACAGATTGGCATGCGGCCGGCTGCCGCTGACGGTGAAGGAGAGTGCTCGCTGCTTTTCATGGGTCAGTTCCAGGCCCCCTGAGAGTGCGTGCTGCAGTGTTCCGGTCTGCCACTGCGCGCCCAGATGGGTTTGGTTGCTCATGATCTCGTTGACCTGGTCGCGCCGCGTGACGATATTGCGTGCCAGCAGCCAGCTGCTACGGTCCTCGGCCGAGGGCGTGAGCAGGCCGGCAGTGCGGCGACGTGTACCGGTTCCGATTGTTATGCCATTGGCGAGGAAGGAACTGAGCCGGTAGTCCTGGTCCGTCCTGGCGTAGCGGGTGGTGTTCTGCAGCTTCAGCGTCGGCGAGAAGTCGTGTTCCACCCGCGCCGTGAACATGTCGACGTTGATCTTGTTGTAGTCATTGACGTTGCCATAGTAGTTGGCTGGATCGACCTTGGGTGCGGTGCCGATGAAGGGGCGTGCGCGATCGGGCGAGGTGTAGCCGGGCAAGCCGATGGTCGGGACGCCGCCATCGGGGATGTTGTCCTGGCGGATATGGAGGTAGTTCAGCAGGACGCGGGTCGGGCCGTTCAGGCCCAGGGCCAGCGAGGGGGCGATGCCGTCGCGCGCATTGCTGACTTCGTGACGGCCGGGGACGCCGCTGTCCTGCTTCATCAGGTTCAGCCGCAGGGCGATGCCGCGATCCTGGTCGAGGATCTTGTTCCAGTCCACCGTGGCGCGCTTCTGGCCCCAGCTCCCGTAGGTGGCCGAGGCGGTGGTGGCGTCCAGCATCTCGGGCTGCTTGGTGATCAGGTTGATCGAGCCGGTCGGTGAGCCACGACCGTTGTCGCTGCCGGCCGGGCCCTTGAGGACCTCGACCTGCTCCAGGTTGAAGAGGTCGCGCGAGATCGCACCGAGGTCGCGCACATTGTCCACGAAGATGGCGCTGGAGGCGTCGAAGCCGCGCATGTAGACCGTGTCGCCGGTGCTGGTGCTGCCATTTTCACCGAGGAAGAAGGTGCCTACGCCAGGGCTGTTGCGCAGGGCTTCGGTGAGGGTGGTGGCGCCTTGCTGGTCGACCAGCGTGCGCTTGATGACGGTCAGGGTCTGGGGCGTATCCACCAGCAGCTGGTCGTATTTGCGGGAGGCCGAGCGCTCGGCCTTGTACGGGATCTCCTGCGTGGCATTGACCTGGACGTCGGGCAAGGTGCTGGCCTGGGCCTGTACCGTCACGGCGGGCAACAGCAGCGCGACGGCGGCCGACAGGCGCGACGGGCGCACCAGGGGAGAGGAATGTTTGCGACTTCTGACAAGACTCATGGCAGGTTCCGAGAGATGAGGTTGGACAATCTCTTGGCTGGCGATGAGTGCCTGGAACAGGCGCGGGGCTCACTGCGATGCGGCGGCGTGCGTGAGCGGGAGGCTGGCGAGTAGACGGTGACGACGATCCGGCAGGGCCCGCAATGACGAGATGGGATGCCAGAACCCGCCGAGTATAGAAATCGCGTGGATAAAAGTGATTCCTGTTTACTTCGATTTTTCGCAGGAATTTACGAAGAGGGAATGAGGGCGACCGGGCCTCCCGGCGCGGCAAAAAAAAACCGCTTCCCGTCCATGGAAGCCATGGAGGAGAAGCGGCAAGCGAGATCGCGAAATCAGGTTCAGAAATGGTATTCGGCGCGCACCATCGGGGTCTTGGCCAGCGAGCCCGGCACGTTGGAGGGATTGCCGAACTTGTTGCGCCAGTACTGGTATTCCAGGCCGATGCGGAAGGTGTTCTTGCCCATGCCCAGTGGCGCACCCACGTCGTACATGATCTGGCCGTCGAAGTTCAGCTCGGGCGCGGTCGGGCCGCCGAACTCGTTCTTGCCCTTGGCGGCGATGTAGTTCATGTAGCCCTCGAAGCCCCAGCCGGAGCCGCCCAGCGGAATGCCCCAGGCCAGATTGAGCATGGGGTGGGTGTCGTATTCGTAGCGGCTGGTGATGCCCTTGGGCTGGTTGCTCTCGAACAGCGCCAGCACGCTGACATTGAGGAAGCCCGGCACATCCATCATCAGGGTCGGGCCGATCACCCACATGCGCTTCTTGGAGGCGTAGCTGTTGTCGTTCTTGGTGTTCCAGTCGAAGCCCAGGGTCAGGCCCACGCCGCGCGCCGGGCCGAAGGACAGGTCACGGCCGCTGATCTTGCCGATGTCCAGGGTATGGCGGTAGGTGACATAGGCTTCCTGGGCGTTGTCGTCCTTGTTGTCGGACATGAGCATGTCGATGTTGAGGAAGTTGGTGCCGTACTTGTAGCCGCTGCTGTGGGTGAAGCTGAGGATGTTCTTGCTGATGTCCTGCGTGTTGTAGGGCTCGGCGAAGCGGGTGCCGTAGCGGTAGCCGAGCGCGTTGTCGGACCAGTCGGCCGCCAGCGTGGCGCCGCTGGCCAGCAACAGGCTACCCGCCAGCGCAGCCTGGATGCGCAGGGAAGTGTGGTGCATGGTGTCTCCTCCAGTGAATGGATATAAATTATTTATAGAAATGGGTGATGCATGATGCCCGGGTTGCCGGCCGGGATGGGCCGGCATGCCGGCACCGCTTCAGGCCTCTGTTGGAGGCGGACGCGGTACGGCGGAGATGCGCGCAGCAAGCTGCGCACCGGGTGGTTCCCCCGGTTTGGCGCGGCTGCATGGTCTGCGTGGTAGGGCATTATGTCTGCTGGATGGATGGGTGGTATAAGTGGGCTCGTATATGCCTTTGCGGGTAGCGGTATATCATCTGCCGTCATCGCATGCGTTGTGCGTGCGGCCGATACCAACCAGACAGGGAAAGGACAACATCATGGGCAAACTGAGCACGCATGTGCTGGATATCACCAAGGGCAAGCCGGGCGTGGGCGTGAAGCTGGCCCTGTATGCCGTCGAGGACGGCCGCAGGACACTGTTGAAGCAGGCCGTCACCAACAGCGATGGCCGCTGCGATGAGCCGCTGCTGGCCGGCGAGGCAGTGCGGGCCGGCAAGTACGAACTGGTGTTCGGTGCCGGCGATTATTTCGCGGCCCAGGGTGTGAGCGTGCCGGAACCGCGTTTCGTGGATGAGGTGGTGATCGCCTTCGGTATCGCTGACCCGGCCCAGAACTATCACGTGCCACTGGTGGTCTCGCCGTGGGCGTATTCGACTTATCGCGGCAGCTGATCAAGGCAACAGCATTCATCACTGCAGTCGATAAAAAATCCGGTCTTCGCAAGAAGCCGGATTTTTTCTTTTGGGGCGTCCTCCGATGCAAGGGGAGGGCGCCCGCAGGCGGGGCGTCAGAACTCGTTCTGCAATTTCTTGTAGCCCAGCACCAGTTCATTGTTGGTGCGTGCAACGTCTTCGGAGAATTCCGAGGCCGCCACCGACACGCGCGGGATGGTGGAGAGGTCGGTCTTGGGGCCGATGCGCTCGGTGGAGGGCACGTAGAAGCCCGGCGGCAGGTCGCAGCCGTCGACCACGGCGTTGTGGCGCACCACGCAGCCAGCGCCGATGCTGCAATTGAACAGCACGCTGTTGAAGCCGATGAAGGCGCCATCGCCGACCTGGCAGGGGCCGTGCACGATGGCACGGTGGGCGATCGAGGTGCGCTCGCCGATGGTGACGGCCGCGCCCGACTTGGAGTGGATCACCACGCCATCCTGGATGTTGGAATGGGCGCCGATGACGATGGGCTCCATCTCGCCGTGCTCGTCGACTTCGTCGGCGCGGATGACGGCATAGGGGCCGATGAAGACGTTCTCGTGGACGATCACCTTGCCGCACAGGATGGCGGTGTGGTCGACGTAGGCGGATTCGTGGACTTGCGGCCGGTGGCCGGATGGGTTGCGGCGAAGCATGGGTCTAATTCTCCTGATGTTGCGATGAAGTCGCGGCCGCGAGGGCTCGCATTCGTGCGTGCACGGTCAATCGGGTAGCGATCATACATGGTCTGTCAAGCACCCGGCCGGAACAGCTGGTCTGCTTGCATCATTTGACAGTCTGCTCAGGCTGTCCGGACGTGGTTTTGCTTGCCGTCCGTCAAGCCATGTAATATTATTGATAATCATTCTCAAATAATATCGGCTCTCGTTATTGCCCCAATAGCGGGATAGCCGCGGCGCGCCAGACGCCCGCCAGGCCCGCATGGGCCAGCCCGACGGCGTCATCCCATTTCCCTCATCCCATCCAGAAAGGAATTCATTCATGAAGCGTTTGGCGATCGTCTCCGGCTTGCTCACTTCCCTCATGCTGGCCCTGCCGGCCTCGGCGCACCAGGTCTGGCTGCAGCAGGATGGCAAGGAGGCCAAGCTGTATTTCGGCGAATTCGGCGAGAACCTGCGGGAAGCCTCGCCCGGCCTGCTCGACAAGTTCGTCTCGCCCAGCGCCGTGCTGATCAGCGCGCAGGGCGACCGCACCCTGGAGTTGAGCAAGGGCGCCGATGCCTTCAGGCTTGCAGTCAAGGCCGGCAAGGGTGAGTCCATCGTGGCCGAGGATGCGCATTATCCGGTCTTCGAGAACAAGCACGCCAACCCGGTGGTGCGCACCGCGTGGACCCCGGCGGCCCGCCTGGTGACCTCCGACGCGGCCCAGGAGCCGCGCCTGACGCTGGACCTGCTGCCCACCGGCAAGCCGGGCCAGTTCAAGGTCAGCTACAAGAATGCGCCGCTGCCCAAGGCCAAGGTTGGCCTGGTGACGCCCTCGGGCTGGATGAAGGAAGCCTATTCCGATGCCCAGGGCCTGGTGCAGTTCGAGCTGCCCTGGCAGGGGACCTATGTGGCCGAAGTCCACCACACCGACAAGAGCGCTGGCGAGCGCGATGGCCATGCCTATGACACCGCCAGCTTCGTGACCACGCTGTCGCTGGTGCAGTCCAAGGGCCTCAAGGCCCTGCCGGCTGCGCCCGCGGCCAAGCCCAACAAGTAAGGATTTCCCCGCAAGCCATGCCAGACATGATCTCCAGCTCTTCTAGCGGCCCGGCCCTGCATTACCGGCTGGCCGTGCTCTCGCGCGCCGTGGCCGCCGTCGCCGGCGGCTATGGGCTCACCACCCTGTGCACCATCGTGGCGGCGCGCTATCTGCCCATGGCGCCGGCCGATGCGGTGATGACGGCGACCATGCTCAGCTTTGCCATCTTCACTTGCGCGGTGATCTGGGTCTTTGCCGCGCGTAGCGCCTGGCGTGCCTGGGCCGGCCTGGCGGCGCCTGCGCTGCTGCTGGCGCTGGCGGCCTGGGGCGGGAGAATGCTGGCATGAAGGAGGGCTTGCGGCAGTCCATGGCATGGCTGCATACCTGGAGCGGCTTGCTGGTGTGCTGGGTGTTGTTGCTGGTCTTTGCCGGCGGTTCGGCCAGCTATTTCAAGGAAGAGATCAGCTTCTGGATGATGCCCGAGCTGCACGCCGTAGAGCGTGAGCCGGTGCCGCAGGCACACGCCATCGAGCGGGCCGTCGCCTACCTGCAGCAGCAGGCGCCAGAGGCCGAGCGCTGGTTCATCACGCTGCCCACGGCGCGCAGCACCGCGCTGCGGGTAGGCTGGATCGGTGCCGCGCCCAAGGCCGGCGCGGCCGGCAGCCCCCGCAGCCGTTTTCATAGCGAATTGCTGGATGCCCGCAGCGGCGGCAAGCTGGCCGTGCGACAGACACGCGGCGGCGAATTCCTCTATCGACTGCACTTCGACCTGCACTACATGCCGGTGCAATGGGCGCGCTGGATCGTCAGCATCTGTGCGCTGTTCATGCTGGTGGCCATCGTCAGCGGGGTGATCACGCACAAGCGCATCTTCAAGGATTTCTTCACCTTCCGGCCGCGCAAGGGCCAGCGTTCCTGGCTCGATGCCCACAATGCGGCGGCGGTGCTGGCCCTGCCTTTCCACCTGATGATCACCTATACCGGGCTGGTCACGCTGATGTTCATGATCATGCCCTGGGGCGTGCAGACGGCCTACCAGGACAAGGGCGGCGAGAGCGCCTTCTTCGAGGAGGTCTTCCCCAGCGGCGCCGGCCGCGGCAAGCCGGCTGGCGTGGCCGCGCCGCTGGTGGCACTGGCACCGCTGGCGGCCCAGGCGCAGCAGCACTGGCAGGGCGCGCCGCTGGCGCTGCTGGTGGTCAACCATCCGGGCGATGCCAAGGCCACGGTGGTCACACGCCAGAAGTTGGCTACGCTGTCCTATCTGCAGCCGGCCATGCTGTTCAATGGCGTCACCGGTGTCGAGCAGGCCGCTGTCGGCGAGCAGCCCAGCCAGACCGCCGTCACGCGTGGCGTGCTCTATGGCTTGCACATGGGGCATTTTGCCGATCCCTGGCTGCGTGCGCTGTTCTTCCTGTGTGGCCTGTCGGGCTACCTGATGGTCGCCACCGGCGCCTTGCTGTGGGGCGTGAAGACGCGCCAGAAGCAGGCCAAGGCCATCGCCCAGGGCGCGCGTCCCGGCGTCGGCTTGCGGCTGGTCGAGGCACTGAACCTGGGGGTGATCGCCGGCCTGCCGATCGCCTTTGCCAGTTACTTCTGGGCCAACCGCTTGCTGCCGCTGGACCTGGTGCAGCGGCCGCAGATGGAAATCAATGTCTTCTTCGCCGCCTGGGCCGTGGCGGCCGTGCTGGCGCAATGTCGTTCCAGCCTGGGCATGTGGCGCCTGCAACTGGGAGCAGGTGCAGCGTTGTTCATCGGCATTCCTGTTCTCAATGTCATCACCACGCATTCGCATCTGGGCGTGACCCTGCTGCTGGGACGCGGTCCCTGGCCGGTGGCCGGTTTCGACCTGGTCATGCTGGCCCTGGGGGCTGCGCTGGCACTGGCCGAGCGCCTGCTGGCGCGGCGCCAGCGCAAGCCCGGTGCGAGCCAGCCGGCCGCGCGTGCGGCCCAGGCGCAAGCCCAAGCCCTCAAGGAGACAGCATGAATCCCTTTGGTGTATTGCTGGCCCTGGGGCTGGCCTATTGCGCATGGAGCGCCCTGTCGCAAGCCATGGACCGGCACTATGCCGACGTGCGCGGACGCGGCGCCGAGCCTGCTCCCGCCCTGCGTCGTCGCCTGCGCTGGCTGGGCACACTGGGCTTGCTGGCCAGCTTCGCCGTGGCGGTGCGCATGCAGGGCTGGAGCATCGGCCTGGTCGCAGGGACGGGCCTGCTCACCGTGGCGGGCGTGCTGCATGTGCTGGCGTTGAGCTACCGGCCGGCGCAGGTGCCGCGACTGGCGCAGCGGGTGCTGGCCTGCCTGCCCTTGCTGCTGGCCTTGTGGATGATGGCCGCTTGATTGTGATCGCAGGAACGTCTTGCGCGAGAGCGCGGGGTGTTTGATTTGGATTAAGGGGCGTCAGGGAAAAATCGGGTCCAATCTGAACTCCTCTCTGTTGTATTTGCGGGCTGCGGCAATATGTCGCAGCCCTTTTTTCTTGGGCGTTCGCTGCGCTAAATCCTTGTCGTAAAAGGGAAAAAAGGGAAAACGATTTTCGCGCACGCGCCAAGGCCTGAGCCATGGCAGGCACGCCAGGCCGCAGCGCCAGGGCTGCATGATAGATTGCGCCGTCGAAAAAAATAACAGGGAGAGCGCGAACGTCACGGCGGTCGCGGGGTGCGGCTGCGAGCGCTTCTCTGCACAATGAAAAGCGTCGCCATGAAACTCCAACGTTCATCCTCCCGGTCTGGCCTCGGCCCATGGAATCCCTTGCTGCTGGCCGTCCTCTCCGCGTGGAGCAGCGCCACCTTCGCGCAGGCTAGCCAGCAGGATGCCGGCAGCGATACGCAAGCCTTGCCCACCGTGGAAGTGCGCGGCACGGCCTCCGTCCCCGAGCGCAAGCAGTTGCCCCAGACCAGCGCCAGCGTGACCGCCGACGCCGCGGCCGATGGCATCAATGTCACCGACAGTTCCGATGCGCTGAAATACCTGCCCAGCCTGTCGGTGCGCAAGCGCTATATCGGCGACACCCAGGCACCGCTGGCCACGCGCACCACCGGCATCAATGCCAGCGCGCGCAGCCTGGTCTACGCCGATGGCATCCTGCTCTCGGCCCTGGTCAACAACAACAACGGCAATGGTTCGCCACGCTGGTTCATGGTGGCGCCCGAGGAGATCGCCCGCATCGATGTGATGTACGGACCCTTCGCGGCCGAGTATCCGGGCAACTCCTATGGTGCCGTGACAGAGATCACCACGCGCATGCCCGAGCACTTCGAGGGCAGCATCAAGGCCCTGGTTTCGCAGCAGGACTTCAGCCAGTACGGCGCCTCCGGCACCTATCGCGCCCAGGAATACAACGTCGGCCTGGGCAACCGCAGCAATGGCCTGGCCTGGCGCTTCTCGGTCAATCACCTGGACAGCTACTCGCCGCCGGTGACCTATGTCACCGCCACCAGCGTCCCGGCCGGCACCACCGGTGCGGTGCTGGCGCAGGACCGCACCGGCAAGAACCTGTATGTGCTGGGCGCGGGCAACCTGACGCACACGGTGCAGGATACGGCGCGTCTCAAGCTCTCCTATGATTTCACCCCCACGCTGACGGCGACCTATACGCTGGGCTTCTGGCAGAACCAGGCCAGCGCCAATCCGCAGACCTTCCTCAGGAACGCCAGCGGCGCGCCGGCCTATACCAGCGGTTTCGCCAGCAACGACGTCGACCAGCAGCAGTGGATGCAGGGCCTGGAGGTGCGCAGCAAGACCGGCGGCGCCTGGGACTGGCAGCTGGCGGCCTCCAACGTCGCAGCCTCGCGTGACCTGACCCGTACCTCCACCACCACCTTCCCGGCCGGGCAGGGCGGTGGTGCCGGCACCATCGCCGACGCCAGCGGCACCGGCTGGAGCACGGTCGACGCCAAGGGCATCTGGCGTGTGCAGGCGGCCCAGGAGATCAGTGTGGGCGCGCACTATGATCGCTATGTGCTGGCCACGCCGACCTGGAACACCAGCAACTGGATCAGCGGTGGCAACGGTACGCTGGCCTCGGATTCGCGCGGCAAGACCGAGACCTCGGCGCTGTGGGCGCAGGATGTGTGGCGCGTCACTCCGGGCCTGAAGGCCACGCTGGGGGCGCGTTACGAGTGGTGGCGTGCCTTCGATGGCTACAACTATTCGACCTCGGGCGGCACCGGGTTCGCGGTCAACCAGCCGCAGATCAACAGCAGTGGCCTGTCGCCCAAGGCCTCGCTGGCCTGGGCGCTGTCGGATGACTGGCTGGCCACCCTGTCGAGCGGTCGCGCCTTGCGCTTTCCCACCGTGGGCGAGCTGTACCAGAACGTGCTGCTCAATGGCGTCTACCTGCAGGCCAATCCCAACCTGAAACCGGAGAAGGTCTGGAGCACCGAACTAGCCATCGAGCGCCAGCTGGAAGAAGGGCAGGGCAAGTGGCGGCTGTCGCTGTTCGAGGAGCGCGTCGCCGATGCACTGATCTCGCAGACCTCGACCATCGGCAGTGGCGTGGCCTCGTTCACGCAGAACGTGGACCGCACCCGCCAGCGCGGCATCGAGGCCGCCTTCGAGCGCAACAACCTGCTGCTGCGCGGCTTCTCGCTCAACGGCAGCGTGACCTGGGTCGATGCGCGCATCCTGCAGAACGACGGCTATGTGGCGACCACCGCCGGTGCCACCTCGGTGGGCAAGCGCACCCCCTATGTGCCGGAGTGGCGTGCCACCCTGGTGGCCAGCTACAAGCCGGACGACCGCTGGACTTATACGCTGGCCGGTCGCTACAGCGGCCGTGTCTATGCCACCGTCGACAATACCGACGTCAACACCCACACCTACCAGGGCTTCGATGGCTACACCGTCTTCGATGCACGTGTGCGCTATCGTATCGACACGCACTGGAGCGCGGCGCTGGGCGTGGACAACCTGACCAACCGGGATTACTTCCTGTTCCATCCCTTCCCGCAGCGCACCGTGTTTGCCGAGCTGAAGTACGACTTCTGATCCGACGCCCGTGCCTCAGGCCGCCTGATGCGCGGGTGGTGCTTGCAAGCCCGTTTGCAAGCCCATCTCACGGCGGAACAGGGCTTCCATCTCACGCCTGACCTGGATGGCTTCGCGGCTGCTGTCGATGGCGACATCGGCCCAGCTCACCGTCTGGCCTGCTGCCACTGGTCGTTGCAGCACGATGCCATGGGCCAGGCCGATGGGCAGCGCTTCATGCGCCAGCGAGGCCGCGGCCGGCATGAGCCGGCCATAGACCATGTAGCCGCCTTCGCCATCGAGCTTCTCGCCGGGCTTGAGGTCACGCTTGGCGACGGCTACCGTGTCGCCGGCAAAGCCCAGCGTATTGCCGGTGGGTTGTCCACGCACGGCGATGTTGGCCACCGAGTAGCCCAGCTCCAGGCCGATGAGGTGATAGGGTTTGTACATGGCGGCATAGCGTCCGCTGGCATCGGTCTTCAGACCGTATTGCGCGAAGCAGTCGCGCACATAATCGGTGGGCGCTTCGAAGCAGACATACACGCCCCAGCGCAGGTCGCGGAACACCGGGCGACCATCACGTTCCAGCGAGGACACCACTTCCACCGTGCCGCTGTGCGGCAGGATGCCACCGTCGGCCCGCGGACGCAGGATGGTCGGCAGGTCATCCACGCCACAGGGCGGGAAGGCCAGGCCGCTGTCGGCCGGACGCAAGCCGCAGGCATTGGCTACCGCCGCCATCTCCAGCGCCGACTTGGTGCCATCGAGGAAGGAGTTGAACATCTGCGCATTGAAGTCGCCGCCGGCCACTTGTTCTTCCGAGAAACCGTAATGGCCCCACACCGTATCGGGGGTGGACTGGTGATAGACCGGCAGGTACTTGGTCCCCTTGCCGGCGCAGACCACCTCGAAGCCCGAGGTGCGCGCCCAGTCCACCATCTCGGCGATGAGCGCCGGTTGATCGCCGTAGGCCATGGAATAGATGATGCCGGCCTCGGCCGCGCGACGCGCCAGCAGGGGGCCGGCCAGGGCATCGGCTTCGACGTTGACCATGATGATGTGCTTTTTGTGCTGGCAGCACAGCAGCGTGTGGCGGATGCCGGCGGCCGGGCTGCCGGTGGCGTCGATGATGATGTCGAGCTGCGGTTGCGAGATCAGTGCCTCGGCATCGTCCTGGACAAAGGTGGTGCCATGGCGCAGTGCCTCGTCCCAGGAGCGGGCGGCGGATTGCTCGGCCTTCCAGCCGACCCGCGCCAGCGAGGCCTGCGCCCGTGCCGGCGAGAGATCGGCGATGCCCAGCAGGTGGACTCCCGGCGTGCGCGACACCTGGGACAGGAACATCGAGCCGAACTTGCCGGCCCCGATCAGGCCGACCCGCACCGGCCGGCCTTGCTCGGCCAGCGCCTTGAGTTGATGGAACATCGTCGCCATGTCGTCTCCTTGGTCATTGTTGTTCTGCGCGACCGTCCTGCCAGTGTCACGGCCGGCCAGCGAAAAAAGAGTAGCATTGGACTTTTGTCGCGTAAATGTCGAGAAATGCACATCGACCGTGCGCAGATCCACATACCTGAGAGGCGCCTGCCTTGCGCAAATTCGACTGGGATGACCTGCAAGCCTTTCTTGCCGTGGTACGCGCCGGCCGCCTGACGGTGGCCGCACGCAAGCTGGGGGTGGATCATTCGACCCTGAGCCGGCGCATCGTCGCCCTGGAGCAATCCATCGGCGCCACGCTGTTTGACCGCCGCGCCGCCGGCTATGCCCTCACCGTGGAAGGAGAGCGCCTGGTGCCGGACGCCGAAGCCATGGAAAACCTGGCCATCCGTATCGGCGCGCGCCAGGATGATGCGGCGCAGGGTTTGAGCGGCTCGGTGCGCATCGGTACGCCCGAGGCCTGGGGCACCTATTTTCTGGCACGCGAACTCAAGGAGCTGGCGCGTCGGCATCCCGAGCTGGAGGTGGAGCTGGTGGCCAATCCGCGCATGTTCAGCCTGTCCAAGCGCGAGGCCGATATCGCCGTCAGCATGACCCGGCCCGAGCAGGGACGACTCATTGCGCGCCGGCTCAATGACTATGAACTGGGCGTCTATGCCAGCCACGCCTACCTGGCGCAGCACGGGCCCATTGATGAGCGGCGGCAACTGGAGCAGCAGCGCTGGGTGGGGTATATCGAAGAGCTGATGTGGTCGTCCGAGCTGGACTACCTGGCCGAGATTTCATCGACGATACGGCCGCAGATCCGCATCTCGAACGTGATCAGCCAGGTACAGGCGGTGGCGTCGGGGCTGGCGATGGGGGTGTTGCCGTGCTTCCTGGCCGCGCGCGAACCGGAGCTGGTGCGGCTGTTGCCGCAGGAGATCTGTCTGCGGCGATCCTACTGGTTGCTGACCCACGCCGATGCGCGTGATCTGGTGCGGGTGCAGGTGGTGGCGGAATTCATCCGGGAACGTCTGGATGCACTGGGGCCGGCATTCTGGCTGCCCTCGCTGGCAGCGGCCGATGCATGAGCGATCGCGGCCTTACTGGCTGCGCGCCTTGTCGATGGTCTCGCGCGCGGCTTCCAGTGTGGCGGCCGTCTCCGGGGCATTGGATTCCAGATAGCTGTTTTCCAGGGTCACGGACAGGTTGCTCATCTTCTCGGACAGTTCGGCTAGCGCCACGCTAAGTTCGCACATCAGGGCCGAGATATTCTTGGGGGACTGCGTCATTGCACTTTCCTTTCAGATGTCGTGCCATCGCTTCCTCGCAATTCATCACGAATGCAGCCGGGGGCGTACCAATCAATTACGTTATGGATGGGCTTATTCTAAGCTGAATGCCGGTGGGACTGTGCTTGGCGGCGAAAGTGCGACAGAAAATTGTAAGAATGTGGGCAATTCATTGCAATGCGACAATCATCGACGGCAGATCATTGCTGAGGCGGCATGGCAGTCCGGTCTGGCTTGCCGGGGTGCGATGGCCCAGGCACGCGCCCATGAAAAAGGCCCGCCGAAGCGGGCCTGAGAGGGCAGGCGCAGTAGCGGCCGGGGCCGCTGGCTCAGAAGGTTTCCCAGTCGCCTTCGTCCTCACCTGCAGGCAGGCGTGAGGGCGACTTGCTCGCCGGCTTGGCGGTTGCCGCTGCGGGCTTGGCCGCTGCTGATGCTGATGCTGATGTTGCTGCGGCTGCGGCTGCCGGCTTGGCCGGGGCAGCCTTGGGTGCGGCGGCGGCGGGCTTGCTGGCCAGTGTTGCGGTGGGGCGCGGCGCCGGTTTGGATGCGGCGGCGGGACGTGGCGTCGGCTTGTGCATCGGCTGCGCGGCAGTGTGGACGTTGTGGACGGTGGCCGCGCTCGCCTGGCTGCCATCGACCTGGAAGCGGCTGACCAGTCCTGCCAGTGTCGCGGCCTGGTCTTGCAGGGATTGGGCGGCGGCGGCGGCCTGTTCCACCAGTGCCGCGTTCTGTTGCGTGCCTTCATCCATCTGCGTGATGGCGCGGCCGACTTCGGCGATGCCGGCGCTCTGCTCCTGGCTGGCCGAACTGATCTCACCGACGATGTCGGTGACGCGTTTGACGCTGGCAACCACCTCGGTCATGGTGGCGCCGGCCTGTTCGACCAGCTTGCTGCCGGTATCGACCTTGGACACCGAATCATCGATGAGCGTCTTGATCTCCTTGGCGGCCGAGGCCGAGCGTTGCGCCAGCGAGCGCACTTCCGAGGCGACCACGGCAAAGCCGCGTCCCTGCTCACCGGCACGGGCCGCTTCCACGGCCGCATTCAAGGCCAGGATATTGGTCTGGAAGGCGATGCCATCGATCACGCCGATGATGTCGGCGATCTTGCGCGAGCTGTCGGTGATGCCTTCCATGGTCTGCACCACCTGGCCCACCACGCTGCCGCCCTGGATGGCGACTTCCGAGGCCGACTCGGCCAGCTGGTTGGCCTGGCGAGCGTTGTCGGCGTTCTGCCTGACGGTGGCGGTCAGCTCTTCCATGGCCGAGGCGGTTTCCTCGATGGAGCCGGCCTGCTGTTCGGTGCGGCCAGACAGGTCCAGGTTGCCGCTGGCGATTTCCTGCGAGGCCGTGGCAATGGTGTCGGCCGAGGTCTTGATGTTGCTGATGGTGGCCAGCAGCGAATCGCGCATGCTGCGCACCGCGTAGAGCAGGCTGCTCTGGTCGCCGGGGATGGTCTCGATGTTGGGCGTGAGATCACCCTGGGCGATGCGATTGGCAACCTCGGCGGCCTTGGCCGGATCGCCACCGATGGTGCGCAGGATGCCGCGGTTGATCGTCACCACCAGCGCCACCAGTGCCACCGCCACCACCGCGAAGAGGATCACCATCTGCCACAGGGTATGCATGAAGGCGGCGTTGATGTCATCCATGTAGGCACCGGTGGTCAGGTTCCAGTCCCAGGGCTTGTAGGCGATCACGAACGAGGTCTTGGCCACCGGATCGGCGGCGCCGACCTTGGGCCACAGGTAGTTCACGAAACCGCCTTCGGGCTTGCTGCCGGCCTTGGTGATTTCAACGAACAGGTTGGTGCCGGCCGGGTCCTTGAAGTTGGAGAGGTTCTTGCCATCGAGCTCGGGCTTGATCGGGTGCATCACGATGACCTGGTCCGAGGTGGAGATCGAGAAGTAACCGTCGCTGCCGTAGCGCAGGCTCTTGATGGCCGCAGTGGCACGCTTTTGCGCTTCGTCCTTGGGCAGCTTGCCGCTGTCGGCCAGCGCGCCATAGCCCTTGACCAGTGACAAGGCCGTCTGGCCGACATTGGTCAGGTCGGCGCGGCGTTCTTCCAGGCGGATATTGCGTACCATCACGGCGCTGAAAATGGATATTGCCAGCAATGCGATGAGGCTGAGAATGAGTGGCAGCCAAAGTTTCTTGTTGAAGGACAGCTGGCCCATAGTGGAGTCTCCCTAGTCTGTGTAGATGCCCGCAGGCGTCTTCGCGCCTGTGCAATGAGGGATGTGACCGTCCGTATTGCCTTGTTCGAGCGTTGGTTGTACGACAAGCGCATGACCGATGCTGACCATGCGATACCACTACTTTACTGCCGGAAAGGGGCGACGCAGGTCGGGAACAGGAGGCAGAAGGCAGGCTACTTGCGGGCTTAGGCCGCGCGGCCGGGATCAGTGGCGCAGCAGGTACCACCACTGGCCGACCCATTCGTGCAGGGCGTAGCTGGACAGTTGCAGGCTGCCGGCGTTGGGGAAGTAATCGATCAGGCGCGCCCGGGCTGGTCCGGCGAAGACGGTGGGCGCGGCCTGGACCTGCAATCCGGTGAGGGTGAAGACCCGCATGGCGCGCGGCATGTGCAGGCTGTCGGTGACCAGCAGCACGCGCTCGATGCCATCGGCCCTGAGCATGGCGGCCGAGAGGGTGGCGTTGTCGGCGGTGGTGTTGGACTGTTGCTCCTGCCAGCGCACCGGGACGCCGAAGTCGCGCTGCAGCACCCGCGCCATCACGGCCGCCTCGCTCTCCGGCGAGCCATCGGGATTGCCGCCCGTGACCAGGATGGGCAAGCCGGTCTGGCGATGCAGATACGCACCGTATTGCAGGCGTTTCATGCCGATCGGATTGGCGTCGTCGGCGCCGCCATATTCGGGCGTGCGGTCGATGCGCCCGGAACCGAGGATGACAATGGCTTGCGCATTGCCGGCCGCACCGGGCTGGGCCAGGGCGGGATACTGTTTTTCCAGGGGGCGCACGACCAGCAGTGCCCCGGCGCGGGTACTGAGCAGCAGGAGCAGCGCCACGCCCAGCGCCACCAGCAGCGGCGCGCCGCGTGGCATGCGCCGGCGCAGCAAGGCACCGGCCAGGCACAGCAGCAGGGGGGCGACGGGCGGCAGCAGCAAGGTGCTGGCGACAGCCGAAATCAGGACGGCCAGGGGCATGGTGTTCAACGATGGGAGCGGGTCGAGCCGGCATTGTGCGTGATTGGCGCGATTTGGGCCACTCTTGCCGCAGACGGTCGGTGCCATTTGCCTGGCGTCACGGAATCGCTGACAATGCCGCATCGCCAAGGGGAGGGCGCAAGCCCGGGAAGAACCGTGATACGTCTTGTCTTGTTGTTGCTGGGCGCCGATTTCATCCGTCGCAACTGGCATGTGGTGGCGGTGGCCGGACTGGCCTGGGGCAGCATTGGGGTCTCCCTGATGATCGATGCCCTGGATGGCGTGCTCAACTTTCCGCTGACGCTGTTCGGCTGCTTACTCCTGCTGGAGAGCCTGGTCACGCTCTGGGTGGCCCAAAGCGGCATGGGCGCGCAAAAGACCTTGCGGCGCGTCAAGGGCGCGCTGTTCCTGCTCATTGCAGTGCTGGTCATCACCCGCCACCAGGCCAGCGACATGGTCCTGGCCATCCTCTTCGGGGTGGCCTTCGCCATCGGCGGCGCGCTGCAGATCACCTCGGCGCTGGTGGTGCGCTTTCCGCGCTGGCGCATGGCGCTGGCCGGTGGCGTGGTCCAGATCGTGCTGGCGATCGTGTTCTTCCAGCCTTATCCCACCCACTACAAGGGGACGGTGCCGTTCTGCCTGGCGCTGGGGCTGATCTTCGGCGGCTGGAGCATGATCTGGCTGGCCTTGCGCACGCGCATGCTGCCGCCGCAAGTCTCGCTGGACAGGCTGGCCAGCCGTACCAGCGACAATGATCGCCCCTTCGATGCCGGCCTGTATCGTGGTGACGAGAGCATGCAGGCCATGCTGCGCACCGGGCTTGCCCCCGTGGCCTCACCTGCGGGGCCGGCAGCGCCTTTGACCATCCACGTCTGGACGCCCACCGGCAGCGCCAAGGGGCCGGCGCGGCGCCAGCCGGTGATCGACCGCTATATCGCAGCGGTCGATACCAATGGCGTCATCTCCACCGGCCACGCCGCGCTGGAGCTGTTGCCGGACCTCTATATCAGCCTCTATCCGGCCGAGGAAATCGACCGCTCCCCCGACCAGTTCGCTCGTCTGTTGCGGGCCACCGCCGACAATGACGTCAAAGGTCGCTACCTGAGCGACTATCGCAGCGAAGCTGCCGCCTGGTGCGAGTCGACCGAGAAGATCGTCTTCCGCGACTACCGGCGCGCCCACCTGGACCGATTCTGGCAGCGCTATCGCCAGGCCGAGATCTACAACCTCACCTATCGCAACTGCTCCAGTACCGTGGCCCAGGCCCTGGAGGCGGCGCTGGAGGGGGTGATGGGCCACCGTGACCGTCACTGGTCCAATGCGGTGCGGATGATGTTCACGCCCGAGATCTGGGTCGCCAGCCAGATCCGCAAGCGCGCCGTGACCATGGCCTGGACGCCGGGCATGGTGCTGGACTACGCCCGCGCCCTGCGCGCCGTGGTCCATCCGCGCCCGCTGTCGTGGGCGGCCTCCCTGCATCTGGCGCTGCGCCAGAGTCGCCGTCTGCGCCGGGGCTGGCGCGCACGGCGGCATCAACAGCAAGACCAGCAAGCCCCGCCACCCTGAGAACGGAGCACCATGCAAGCGATCCAATCCCCCCAGGAACACTGGCTGCAGGCCGCCGACGGCACGCGCCTGTTTTGCCGCGACTGGCTGTTGCCGGGCGCCACGTCGGCCGTGCAGATGGTGCATGGACTGGGCGAACATGGTGGCCGCTATGCCGCCCTGGCGCGCCTGTTCAACGAAGCCGGCATGTCGGTGCGCATCTGCGACCACCGGGGCCATGGCAACTCCGGCGGCAGGCGCGGCAGCCTGGCCGAGTCCGAGGACCTGATGCGCGACCTCAAGCAGGTCTTCGATGACTTCAGCGTACGCACGGGGTGTACGCCCATCCTGTTCGGACACAGCATGGGCGGGCTGGTGGCGGCGCGCTTTGCCACCGGGGGCTACAGTGCGGTGCGTGCGCTGGCCTTGTCGTCACCGGCGCTGGCGCTGGACATGCAGGGCTGGCAGAAGCTGCTGCTGGCGGTGTCCACGGCCATCGCGCCGGGCCTGGCACTGCCTACCGCCTTGCCGGCCAACCGCATCTCGCACGATGCCCAGCAGGTGCAGGCCTATCGCACCGACCCGCTGAACCACGGCAAGATCGCGCCGCGCATGCTCCATTTCATGCTGGATGCCATGCAGCAGGTGGCCCGCGATGCCGGCCGCTTCACCGGCCCGGTGCTGCTGCAAGTGGCCGGCGACGATGCCTTTGTCGCACCGCGCGGCAGCCGAGCCTTCTTCGAGGCCTTGCCGGGGCCGGCCAAGACACTGCATTGGTATGCCTCGGCCTACCATGAAATCTTCAATGAACGTGAGGACCTGCGCGAACAAGCCCGGCAAGACCTGCGCCAATGGCTGGCGCAATTGCCAGCGGCCGCTTGACCCGACGGACGGTGTCGATGGAAGCAATAGGGGGAGGGCATGCCGATGCGGGCATGCCTGGCAGGTTCTGAAATTAACCTGGAATTACGCTTGTAAAGCGCCGGGGATGAGGTTTTTCCTCAGCAAAGCCGGGATTTCCATCGATCAGGGTTGCCCGCTGGGAACGTTGCTGAACTGGCAGCGGCTGTCAAAACCCACGAAACCGGGTGCACAAGCACAGCCCTGCAGGGCCAGCAGTAGCGTGGTAGCGGCGAAAATGGAGGCGAGACGCATCATGCGGTGACTTTCGTTCCGTTTTGCAAACACCCGAGTGTAATGGGCTGTTGAGCATTTGCAAGTCGGCCGGGTCTGGCCCCTCTGCGGGCATCCACACCGGCCAGGCGTGAATTTCCGTTGGGAAATGACAAGATTCTGCATATCGTTGTTATTGATATCAATGATATGAGATTCTCGAAGATCGAAAATCAAGTCTTTATTGCCAAAATTGAAGGCAAAAGAAAAAGCGGATTGTCAGCATTGCAATGCGACAATTACCGCTTTTCAGGTTCTGCTTCGCGCCGATTCCATCCTCCTTGAAGAGGCGGAAAGGACGTGACCAGGGAGGCTGCTTACTTGACCGAGATCAGGTAGCGCGCGACCATGGCGCCGATGAGCAGGGTGTAGGGCAGGATGTCGGCGACGATGTTCATGGTGAGCTCCGTGAGGAAAAATTGATCTGTTGCATTGCAATATATGCGCATCATCGTCCCGGAGCCAATTTTGAATCACAATATCAGTTATCGAATTGGTGAATAACTTTTCCTGCGGCCTGGCCGTCCTCTTCAATTTTAAAATAAATCGTTAAAAATCAATGTGTTGCATGCCGCTTCCGCATACGCTCGCGGGGGTGGCGCCGCAAGGCAAGATGCCCCCGGGCGCACGGTGTTTCATCCGTACGACAGGAGGCATCGGGTGCTACCGCACCGGTGTGCGGCAGGGGCAGGGGATTATTGCTTGACCAGGCTCATCTTCAGGCCGCGCATTTCCGTGGAGATCTGGATCTTGTAGCTGCCGCCCTGCTGGACCTCCACGCTCTGGCGATCCTGCGAGGTGGCGGCCGGCGTACTGAGCGTGTGGACCGGCTTGACGCTGAAATCGTAGCGACCCGGCTTGAGCCAGATGGAGAGATGCTCGCCACCGGTGATCTGGGCCAGCACCACGTCGTTGATGGCCAGCTCCAGCATCTCGTTGTTGAGCAGGCCGCCGGTGCGCTTGAATTCGACCTGGCTCAGGCCGGCGTCTTGCTGGGTCATGCTCTTGATATAGATGCGCGCGGCGGGGATTTCTCCGCTGGCGGTGCGCTCGACCGGCGAGGCGCAAGCGGCCAGGGCGAGTGCGATGCTGAGGCTTGCTGCTAAGGCTTTGATCATATTCCTCATCCTTGTTGTAGTGAAGTCAGTTGGGGTGGACCGATGACGATGTCGCGTGCGTCATCCGGGTCGGGGGTGGCAACAATGGCAGCAGGTGTCGCTCGATCGCGAAGACATGCGGGTCGTCCGCGCCCAGTTCGCGCAGCGCCTGGGCCAGCTTGAGCAGATATTCGCTGTTGGGGCCGCTGGGGCCGACGGCGCCGGCGATCTGTCGTGCGATCTCCTGTTCGCTGGCCGGGCCGGCAAAGGCTTCGTTGTCGTCGGCGGCGATGTAGATGAGGCCCTCGGCACGCTGACCGTCGTTGAAATCGATGGGCGTGACCACACGGAGGTAGCCGTTCTTTTCGCGATGGTCGAGATGGGCGAAGACTTCCGGCGTGATCAGGTAGGCCATGCCGGCACAGACGGCGTCGGCCTCGGCCACCAGGGTGACGACCCGGCCCGGTGCCTGGGCGGTGCCGCGATGGTCGTGCGAGCCTTGCCAGAAGCGGCGTGCCCAGCCGGTGATATGGGCCGGGCGGCGTTCCAGATAGGGGAAGTCAGCCTTGAAGATGATGGAGCCGTAGCCGAACAGCCAGACGCTGGCGTGATCGTCGAAGTGGCTCATCTGGCTGTTGAGGGCAATGGTGTTGACGGACATGGGATCGCGGCAGGGTGACGGCGCGTAGCCGTTGGAAGCCTGACATTATAGAGGTGAAATCTTTCCTGGCCGGCCTGTGGTGCTGCGCCATTTTGAGCATAAAATGGCGCAGCCCTCGTCCTGGGGGCAACACATCTGCAATTTGAGGGGAATATCATGCGTGTCATCGTCATGCTGCTGACGCTGGTGGTTGGCGTCGTGCTGGCCGGTTGCGAAAAGACCGACTTCGAAAAGAAATCCGAATCCGACGCCAACGCGCGGCGGGTCTTCAACCTGAAGCGAGAGTCCTCCAAGGACTGAGCTACGCGTCGGCGCATGGCTGACGACTTCAGGCAAAAAAACAGCAGGCAAAAAAAACAGCAGGCACTGAGCCTGCTGTTTTTTTTGCCTGCGTACTGCGTGAATCGGGCTCAGTGTCCGTGGTGAGCCGGCAGTGCCAACGGCGCACGCAGCGCCTCGGCGCATTCGCGCACCAGTGCCGGCCCCTGGTAGATCAGGCCGGTATAGAGCTGCACCAGCGAGGCGCCGGCATCGATCTTGGCGCGGGCGTCCGTGCCGCTGAAGATGCCGCCCACGCCGATGATGGGCAGGGCATCGCCGACCTCGGCCTTCAGGCCGCGGATCACCTGGTTGGACAATTCCAGCACCGGCTTGCCCGACAGGCCCCCGGCTTCTTCACCGTGCGCCATGCCCTTGACGGCATCGCGGGTGATGGTGGTGTTGGTGGCGATGACGCCGTCGATCTGATGACGCAGCAGGGCGTCGGCGACGTTCTTGACCTGTTCCATGTCCATGTCCGGCGCGATCTTCAGGGCCACCGGCACGTAGCGGCCATGGCGGTCGGCCAGGCGTCGCTGGGCCGACTTCAGCTGCGACAGCAGCGCGTCCAGCTCGGAGGCGCCCTGCAGCTGGCGCAGGTTCTTGGTATTGGGCGAGGAGATATTGACGGTCACGTAGCTGGCATAGGGATAGACCTTTTCCAGGCAATGCACGTAGTCCTCGGCGGCACGCTCGATGGGGGTGTCGGCGTTCTTGCCGATGTTCAGGCCCAGCACGCCCTGGCGTTCCTGGTAGAAGCGCGAGGCTTGCACATTGGCGACGAAGGCATCGACGCCGCCATTGTTGAAGCCCATGCGATTGATCACCGCGTGCGCCGCCGGCAGGCGGAACATGCGCGGCAGCGGATTGCCCGGCTGCGCGCGCGGGGTGACCGTGCCGACCTCGATGAAGCCGAAGCCCAGCGCCGCCAGGCCATCGATGTAGGCGCCATCCTTGTCCAGGCCGGCGGCCATGCCCACCGGGTTGGGGAAGGTGATGCCCATGACCGTGCGCGGATCGGCCGCCGGTCGCCGGACGACGAAGTCGGTCAGGCTCAGGCGTGCGGCACAGCGCAGCGCGGGCAAGGCCAGGTGGTGGGCGGTTTCGGGTTCGAGCGAAAAGAGCAGCGGACGCGCAAGCGCGTAGAGGAATTTATCGGACACGATGGGATGAGGGGAAAAGCCGGATGGCGGTCAAAAGTGCCGCTATTCTAACGCGCCCGGCCGGCCATTTCCTCGATTTTGGCGGGTTTGCGGCGCAAATTGCAGGATCCGCGCCACAAGGCCATCAGGCCTCCAGCGGCGACCACTGGCCGTCCTGCAGCGCCTCCAGTGGCTGGAAGTTGGTCTTGTAGGCCATCTTCTGGCTTTCCTTGATCCAGTAGCCCAGGTAGACATAGGGCATGTCCAGCTGGCGGGCCTGCTCGATCTGCCACAGGATGTTGTAGGTGCCGAAGGAAGCCGTCGGCATGTCCGGGTCGAAGAAGGTGTAGACCGAGGACAGGCCATCGTTGAGCACATCGATGATGCTGACCATGCGCAGCGTGCCGTCGGGCTCGCGGAATTCCACCAGGCGGGTGTTGACCTTGCTTTGCAGCAGGAATTGCGCGTACTGGTCGCGGCTGTCCTGGTCCATGCCGCCGCCGGCGTGGCGCGCACACTGGTAGCGCAGGTAGAGTTCGTAATGCTCGTGGGCGTAGGTCAGGTTGGTGACCAGCGTCTGCAGGCTGCGATTGCGTTCCCAGGCCCGGCGCTGGCTGCGGTTGCGCTCGAAGTCGGGCACCCGGATGCGTACCGGCGTGCAGGCATTGCAGCCGTCGCAGTAGGGACGATAGGTGAAGATGCCGCTGCGGCGAAAACCCGTCTTGACCAGTTCGGAATAGACATCGGCGTTGATCAGGTGGGACGGGGTGGCGACTTGCGAGCGGGCTTGCTGGTCGTCCAGATAGCTGCACGGATAGGGCGCGGTTGCATAGAACTGCAACGTGGAGAACGGCAAGTCTTTGAGATGCGTCATGTGCGTCCTGTCCTGTCTTGCTGGACCCGGCGCGGGTCCCTGGAGTCAGGTTCTAATTTACACTACTTTGAGCGTCGCAGTGAACCACGACAGCCGCAGTCAGCGCTGCTGATTGCCGGGAATCCCGGTTTCCAGCAGGTCCAGCGGCGCCCAGCCGTGGATCTGCGGCCACTGGATTGCCGCGCGCAGGTGGCGCAGGAAGTCGCTGCGGGAAACCGGGCGTGCCCCCAGCGAGGCCAGGTGTGCGGTTTCCTGCTGGCAGTCGATCAGCTCCACGCCCTGGCTGCGCAGGAAGAACACCAGGTGGGCCAGTGCCACCTTGGAGGCATCGCTGACGCGGGCGAACATCGATTCGCCATAGAACATGCGACCGATCGATACACCATAGGCGCCGCCCACCAGTTCGCCGTTGAGCCAGACTTCCGAGGAGTGCGCATAGCCGGCCCGGTGCAGGCCGGTATAGCCCTGCATGATCTCGGGCGAGATCCAGGTGCCGCTTTCATGACGGCGCGGGCCGGCGCACCCCAGCATGACCTGCTCGAAGGCGGTATCGAAGCAGACCTGCCAGAGACCATCGCCGTGGCGGCTGCGCTCGATGCGGCGCAGGGTCTTGCGCAGGCTGTCGGAGACGATGAACTGGTCGGTGCGCAGGACCATGCGCGGATCGGTGCTCCACCAGAGGATGGGCTGGCCTTCCGAGAACCACGGGAAGATGCCCTGGCGATACGCCTCCAGCAGTCGCGCCGGCGACAGGTCGGCACCGGCCGCCAGCAGGCCAGGTGGATCCTGCAGGGCGCGCGAGACGTCCGGGAAGGGCGTATCCAGGTCGAGCCAGGCGATCATCCGCGTGCTCCTGCGGATCAGATCATGCGGCGGCGGATGTCTTCGGTGTGCAGCAGATAGCCGCCGTCACCGGTACGGACCTTCTTCAGGTCGTCAAAGAAGGCACGCAAGGTGAACTCCACCGTGGGGAAGGCGATGTCCTTCCAGGGGATCTGTTCTTCTGTATAGAGATCGACTTCCAGGCTCTCCACGCCGGCGTGGTAATCCAGATCCAGCAGGGTGGCGCGATAGAACAGGTGGACCTGATGCACATGCGGCACATTGACCAGCGAGAACAGTGCATGCAGTTGCACCCGGGCGCCGGCTTCCTCTTCGGTTTCACGGCGGGCGGCGTCCTCGGTGGTCTCGTCGTTCTCCATGAAGCCGGCCGGCAGGGTCCAGTAACCCAGGCGCGGTTCGATGGCGCGCTTGCACAGCAGCACCTTGACCTGGCCGTTCTCTTCCCAGACCGGAATCGAGCCCACCACCATCTTGGGATTCTGATAATGGATCGTACCGCAACTGCCGCAGACGAAACGCAGGCGCGTGTCATCGGTCGGGATCTGCTGCGATACTGTCTGGCCGCACTCGGAACAGAATTTCATAGAGGCTCGGATCGTGTCTGAATATATATAGGTATGTTAGCTGAGAGCTAGCCCCTCCCGGGGCCTGCGGAAGGGCATTGCGATCATCCAATGTGGGTGGAAGTTTATCACTCAAAAAAGAATGCAGAAAATGTTTGCATTCCATTTTTCGTTGTCCTATAATTTTGTTCTTCAGACGCGGGGTGGAGCAGTCTGGCAGCTCGTCGGGCTCATAACCCGAAGGTCGTAGGTTCAAATCCTGCCCCCGCAACCAAATACTCTAAGGCGCAAGCCTTGCAGATAAAGGCCTCTAATGCGAAAGCGTTAGGGGCCTTTTGCTTTTGCCTGACTCATCATCCGTTGCCCGATTCTGGCCGATGCCAGAAATAAGAAATTGCGGTCCCATGGATCCCGGACAAAAAAATCCCCGGCCACATGACCAGGGAGCTAAACCAAATCCACCAGGATTCAGGGAGACAGCGGAACGGCGGCGCGCGGTGGCAGCACCGCCTGAATGAATGGGTCAGACCGGGATCGGGCCTGCCAGCTCGCCGACGCTATGTGCCAGCGGATGGTGACGCCACTTCGCTTCAGCAAACAGGTAGACGCCCAGCGACGACAGGACCACGGTAATCAGGGTAGCGAGAGCGACAGTCAGCAGGAAGGTGGTGAACATGATGATCTCCTCAAGATGAAGTCATCTTAGGCAATGCCTTTCTGGTTGGCTGTAGTGATTTTCCCTAGAAAACACACCGGGCCGCTCAGGAAATTCCCGAGCGGCCCGGTCGTGCAGCGGGAGAGGGGCGTGTGGCCAACAATGCCTTCTCTACGTTTTCACTTCACTGAAGGTGGCGTGGGACGAGCGTTTCCACCTGCCCGGTGTCACGCCCGTAATCTTCTTGAAGACCCGATGGAAGTGACTTTGGTCAAAGAATCCACACTCGGAAGCAATGTCGGAAATGTTCTTCCCTTCCGAATTCAGCAGCGAGACCGCCATGGAAACGCGCTGGTGATGAATCCATTCACCCACCGAAATGCCAAGGCTATTCTTGAAGACGCGAGAAAAATGCGACGAGGATAGATTCAGATGGCCTGCTATCTCCTTGAGCGCCATGCGCTCTGGCAGGTGTTGGTGAATGTAGTCGCACGCCTTCTTTTGCTGGTGCGGGGATAGCACTGACGGCAGTTGCGCAATCCCGTGGGGCCCGATGGAGATGTGCTGACCGGGGCGGTCATCTGTTCGCGGCTGGGCTTGCAGGGCAAGAGACATGAAGGCAATCCGGGAAGGCTTTCGATGGCCGGGAGTGTCTCAAGTTAATTCATGCTGATTAAGCCTTGTATGAGTCAAATACTTTTGACTGCCAGTCAACAATAAGCTTCTCGTCGATGGGTGATGCAGGCCTGCTCACGTAATTCGTTGCCTGGCCGGTCACCGTGTTTGTTGCCCTTGCACAGGCAGGAAATCCCCGATTTCCCTATTCCCCCAACAAGAACAGAATTTGTCTCATTTGCAATATTCTGCGTGTACGGGGGGAATGATGCCCAAGTTCCGGGTAGCCTTTAAGGTGGTCAGCCAGCCTGGTCGCCAGGAGATAGAACTGGAGACCGGGGAGCCGGGTTTGAGCTGCGACATCGTGTTGCGGGCCTTGGGGCGCCATTTGTTTCCATCGGAGGAGTGGCCTTTTGCGGTCGATCCTGCCGATTGCCCGGCCGGTGCCGATGCCAGCGAGCGCGAGCTGCGCAAGCGCAGGATGCAGGCCGCGCGCGAATATCTGGGCGTCATCTATGTCTCGTACCGCCCGGAAGGCGCAGTCATGGAGCATTCCTGCTGATCAGCACGCCTGCCGATGACGCGGGCGCCGGGGCAGGAGGGCGGATGCAGATCACGCCCCCTGATGGGCCATCTCCCGTTCGAACATGACGCCGCCCAGGAGTTGTCGGGCAATGCTGTCGCACCAGCCCAAGGCATGATCGATCATTTCCGTGTCGGTCGGATAAATCCTTTTCAATGACTGCCGCGTGATGAGCGCAACGCCTTCATGAAACACTTGTACGTTGCCCAGGGTCCATCCCTCGGGCTTGTGTGAAAAGCGCAGCCTGTAGCGGAAATCGGGGAAGTATCCCTCGACTTCAAGCTGTATCGGCTTGCCTGCGCGGGTCAGGGAGTGGTCCAAAATATGCTCCTGTGGAAGCGGCAATGCCGCGGCGCAAGCGGGGTGCTGAAGTCGTCCGGCCTGCACTGGCGTGAGGCGTGATGGTAGCCAAGGCCGTCGCGTTTTACTGCAGCAGGTCAGGATTTGTCAGAAAATTGCCCCGTGGAGGGGGCGTTTGCGGTTGCCTCGCTTGATCCTCTCCCACCGACAGCGATCACCTTCGTGTTAGCATCCAGCGGTTTTCATCCACCTAGAAAGAGAGAAGCTCATGTCCGAACAGGATTCCTGGATTGCACGCGCCGAAGAACTCAAGGATCAGATGGCGGCGTTGCTGGTGGCCCAGCTCGAGGAGTATGAAACGATGACTTCCAAGCTGGAGCAGTGGAAGCAGAATCCCAGCGATACCTGGTTGACCGAGGCCGATTACCAGCCCTGGCAGGATGCCTTGAAGAAGCTGGAGTCGGCGCAGCGCGAGTTCGATGCGCATATCAGCGCCCGCGTGAAGAAGGAAGGCGAATAAGTCACCCCTCCTGCACGCAGCTGGCCACGCCGTGACGCTCATCCCGTCACGGCGTTTTGTTTTCAGGATCCGGGTTTGGCGCGTGCACTGCTGCGCCGCCGGCGTCGCTTGCCCCAGCGCTGCACGCGCTCGACCACGGCTTGCATGTAAAGATCGGCCATGACGGGCTTGGGCAGGTATTCGACCGCGCCAGCTTCCAGCAGGGTAGACATCTCCGGTGGATAGTCGCTGTCGGGGAAGACCACAATCGGCACGCTGCGGGTGTCGCGTCCGGCTTTCATGGCCAGGATGAAGTCGAGGCCATTGTTTTCCATCATGCCGGGGTCCAGGAAAATCATGTCGGGCAACTGCAGGTCGCCATCTTCCTTGCGCGGATACAGCAGGCTGTCGATCGCCGCGTCGGCTTCGTCATACCACTGCAATACGCAATGAACATTGCTGCGCCAGAGCGCGAATCGCGCCAGTTCGACTGCTTCGCCGTTCGATTCAATCATCAGGATGATCGGCGGGTTCATGATGTTTTCCTTCTCTGCGTGTGACCCTGATCACTGTTCTCGTATGGTGGGAAAAAGGTGCTGCCTCATTCAACGAGTTTCTTGGCACCAGGCTTCATCTGCAGTCTTACAAAAATGCGAATGGCGTCATATCATGATTTTCCTGATGAATCCGCCGATCAGGCCGTGCGCCCGCTCTGCAGAGCTTGTTTCCAGAGGGAGCCGGCAGCTCATCATCGATGTGCGCGCACACACTTCAGAGGCGGTGTAACCTAGGCCTTGTTGTGAAAAGGATGCACGGTGTTGTGGGTGTCTTGCTTTCCCGTGGTGTGGGACTGATGAGCTTGCCTCGATGACCGGCATCCGGTGCCGCAAGCCCGTATGCCGCGTCTGCCAAGCCGTGGCATGCCGCTTGCTGTAGTGTGGACGGAAGCCTCGTGGCCGCATGCGCTCCCGCCGTCGGGCCAGGCATTCCGGAATTGAACAGGCAAATCATCATCATGAACGCACCACTGAACACAGCTGCTTCGCAACCGACGAAGCCGACGCTGGACATCCTCAAGACACTGATCGGTTTCAATACCATCAGCCGTGAATCCAACCTGGGTCTGATCGAATGGGTACGCGACTACCTGGAGCGCTACGGCGCCGTCACCCGTCTCACCTACGACGCCGAGCGGCGCAAGGCCAATCTGTTTGCCACTCTTGGTGACAGCAGCGGCGGCCGTTTCGGTACGGTCTTCTCCGGCCATACCGATGTGGTGCCGGTGAAGGGACAGAACTGGGATACCGATCCCTTCGTGGCGCATGTGGCCGATGGCAAGCTCTTCGGTCGCGGCGCCTGCGACATGAAGGGTTTCATCGCCGTTTGTCTGGCGCGCCTGCCCGCCATCGACCAGTCCCGCCTGCAGACGCCTCTGCATTTCTCGTTTTCATATGACGAGGAAGTCGGCTGCCTGGGCGTGCGCGAACTGCTGGCCGACCTGCAGGCCAACGATATCCGGCCCACCGGCGTCATCATCGGCGAACCGACCATGATGCAACCGGTCATCGCCCACAAGGGGAAGCGCTCCTATCGCTGCTCGGTGCATGGTCATGCGGCGCATTCGTCGTGTCCGCACCTGGGCATCAACAGCATCGACTACGCCGCGATGATGCAATTGAAGATCCGCGAGATCGCCCTGCGCGTGCGCCATGGCGAGCAGCAGGACTACGATTTCGATGTGCCGTATTCCTCCATCGTCACGACCCTCTCCAATGGCGGCAATGCGCCCAACATCATTCCGGACAAGGCTGAATTCGTCTTCGAGCACCGCTTCCTGCCGGGCATCGATCCGAGCGAGGTGTTCGCGGAAGTGAAGGCCTATGCCGAGCAGGAGATCCTGCCGCAGATGCACATCGAGGGCGCGCAAGGGCGCATCGAGTTCGAGACGCTGACCGCCTATCCCGGCATGAGCACGCCGGCCGACGATCCCCTGGTGGCGTCGGCGCTGCGCATCCTGGGCAGCGAGCGCGCGCGCAAGGTCGGCTTCGGCACCGAGGGTGGCTTGTTCGGCCAGGCGGGCATGCCGGCGGTGATCTGCGGTCCCGGGGACATCGTCCACGCCCACAAGCCCAATGAATTCGTCACGCTGGAGCAACTGGCCCGTTGCGAGAGCTTCTTCGACAACTTCATCGCTTCTTCCCATCTGGCACCGGCCTGAGAACCATCGTTCCTGTCCGGTAGCGCGTTCCAGCTCCGGTCCGACGTGCTGCAATAAAAAAAGCCACCATGGGTCTGCCATGGTGGCTTTGTGCCATGCGAGCGGGCGATATCAGAACTGATAGCGCAGGCGCACGTCGGCCGTCTGGGAGGTAAAGCCGGAGGCGCCTTCCAGCGTATAACGTGCCGTTACGCTGACGCGGTCGCTTCGCATGAGTGTCAGCCCCAATGCCAGCACGCCGGTATCGCGAATCGGACTGGCGCCCTGCGATACGAAGCTGGTCGCGCCATTGCCGTCATTGACGTAGCTGGCGGTCATTTGCTGCGCGTTGCTGCGATACTCGTGACGCCAGCCCAGCTGCAAGGACGGGATCATGTCGCCATAAGAGGTGGCGAGGCGCCGCTCCAGCTTGGCGCCCAGCTCGCTCTTGAGCGAGCTGTTGCTGGCGGCGCCCACCGAGAGGGCCGCACCGTTCCCGCCGGTCTCGCTATAGCCATTTTGTCGCAAGTTGCTATAGGACAGGCCAAGCAGGGGCGTCAAGGTGGTCTCGGAAAGCCAGTCATCCAGCTTGATGGGATACCCCCCGCGCACCGAGGCCACATATTGCAGGCCATTGAACTGGCCCAAGGCGCTACCGGAGAAGCCGGTGAAGTTGACATTGCGCACGGTGTGATAGCTGTGCGACACCACTCCGGCCGAAAAGTCCAGGAAATATCGATCCGCCGTATAGCCCGCGTAACCGGTGACGCCGTAGGAGTCGGCCGAAGCAGAGCTGCCGGTATTGTCGCCGGTGTTGGCCAGCGAGGTATTGGCATAGCTCACCAGGCCACCCACGCGCCAGTTATTGCCGTTCAGAGTGTCTGCGCCGATCAGCAAGCCCTTGTAGTTGGCGTAGTAGCCACTGACATTATCGCGCTGCGCCTGGTTGCTCTTGCCGCCGAAGGCTTGTCCCCACAGCGCGATATCGGAGCCACTTTCACCAGTGGCGATGCCGCTCTGGCCACCGGCTTGCGCGACGCGCAGGCCATCCACCCGGCCGTTGACCACGTTGAGCACCTCGGTGGTGGAAGCGGTGGAAGAATTGACTGCAGCCCCTGCATTGGACACCGGGCTCAATTGCGCGCCGGCGCGGTTGGCGGCGTCGGAAGACCCCAGCGCAGCGGCCGCGTTGAAGACGTTCAGCAGATCCGTATTCACGCCGGTATAGCGGAACAGGCCGTTGATGGCGGCGACACCGTTGTTCGTGCTGGCGCGATTGATGGGCGCCGAGGAATTGCCCCCGCCAGATACGACATTCGAGGCCAGCGTGAGGACCAGATTGTTCTTGCCGTTGCCGTCGACGACCGTTGCTCCAGTAACGACCAGTCCATTGGCCGGCGAGGTGTAGGTCAGTGCCCCAGCATTATAGGTCGCAGTTCCGGTGGTCGAGATGGCCACGAAACGCTGCCCCTGTGCGAAGGCATAGGAATTGAGTTTCTTGAGAGTGATCGTGGAGCCGGAGGCGATCGTGGTATTGCCCGTCACCACCAGCGAACCATAACCGGTATCGCCGGTGACGCCGTTGGAGGTGGCGCCATTGGCCACGCCCATGATCAGGGTGGCGCCGGCTCCCTGGAAGTAGTTGCCGGTAATGGTGATGCGATTGTTGAGTTGCAGGGTGCTGGCCAAGTTGCTGACCGTATGGCTGGCCACATTGATGTTGTCGTTGAGCAGCAGGTTGCCGGACGAGAAGACGACATTGGAGGATTGATTGTTGATCAAGCCGATCGTCCCGTTGTAACCGGTCAGTGTGCCGAACGTGCTGCCGCTGCCGCCGGAGATGGAGAGGTTGTTCGCGGTTTGATTGACGATGTTGCCGACAATCGTACCGCTGTTGACCAGGCTGCCAACCGAACCGGAATTATAGATACCCAGCGATACCGAAGTAGCGCTGATGAGGCCCGAGTTGATCAATGTCGTTATCGCCCCGAACGTCGTGACACCGCCGTTGATCAGGCCGCTGTTGCTCAAGGTGCCGATGCTGCCATTATTGCTGATGCCAGTACCGGCACCGGCGCTGGCAGTGATCGTCCCATTGTTGACGAGTACGGGAATGTTGCCACTGTTGTCTATGCCGTGGCCGCCGCTGGTCGAAATGAGACCATTGTTGGTCAATGTCCCGACAGACCCGGTGACATTGAGCGCCGGAGAGGCGCTGCCGCTGATCACGCCAGTGTTGGTGATGGAGAAATTTCCGCCGCTCCAGGATACTTGGCTATTGGTGCTGCCAAATAGCGTCGTGTCGGAAGTGACGTTGAGGCCGTAGGACACCGACGGCGCGGTGCTCATCCAGAGCGAGAGTGCACCCGTGACCGCCAGGCCGAGCTTTTTCACACGTGGTCTGTTTTTCAATCTATTCCCCGGAAAGGCCCACTATCTTGGGCCAATGTTCTTGTCATGCTGCAGCGAGTTCGTTAAATCTTTGGCAACGTGCAGTTTTCATGATTCTCGGCCGAATCGTACATATTTGTAAATTGGAAAATGAAGTGAATTGAATCAAGCCTTGCTAAAATTCGTGCCAATCGGGCAAGCCGTGAGGGCGGCTGCTGACGTTGATGATGCACAGCGTCTTCACGCATCTTCTTCGCGTATCTTCCGCACTTATCTTCCAGTTTTGGAGCATTCTTGAACGACGATCATTTCCCGCTCGCCCAGCAGATGAGCATCTCCGAGGCGCTCCACAAGGCCTATGCCCACTGGGCTGCCGGGCAGGCTCCGCAGGCAGAGGCGCTGTGCATGCGGGTGCTGCAGGTCCTTCCTGCGCAGGCTGATGCCTGGCATTTGCTGGGCCTGATCGCGCACGCCTATGGCAAGCTGGACCTGGCGGTCGATTTCATGCGCAAGGCCTGCCAGGCCCCTGATGCGTCAGCCCAGTATTGCAGCAACCTGGCTGAAATGTGCCGCCAGAAGGGGGCGTTGGCAGAGGCCGAGCAGGCTGCCCGGCGCGCCGTCAAAGCCGACCCGCACTACATCGCCGCCTGGAACAATCTGGGTATCATCCTGCAGGAAAGTGGCCGGTTCCAGGAGGCCCTGGCCTGTCTGCAGCGTGTAGCTGCGGCGCAACAGGACAACCCGGAAGTCCATAACAACCTGGGCAATACCTACAAACGCCTGGGTGAACTCGACGCCGCACTGGTCAGTTACCAGCGCGCGCTGGCGCTGCATCCGGAATATGCCCAGGCCTACAGCAACCTGGCGTTCCTGCTCAACGACCTGCGTCGTGTGGACGAGGCAGTTGCCGCAGCCCAGCGCGCCATCGAGATCGATCCGCAGTTGGGGGAGGCCTATTTCAATCTGGCGCAGATCGAGATGTCGCGCTTGCAGCATGCCAAGGCCAGGCAATGGATCAATGCCTTGCTGGCCTTCGCGCCGCATCACGCGGGGGCGTTGGCCGCCCGCGCCCAGCTGCTGACCGCCGAGGGGCTGGCACAAGACGCCGTGGACAGTGCGCGCCAGGCTGTCAGCCTGCAGCCCGATGGCGCCAATGCGCATCTGGTCCTGGGGCGCGCGCTGCAGGCGCTCGGACAGTCGGAACAGGCGCTGGCCGCCTTTGACCAGGCGGCAGCCTTGCCCGGCACCGTGGCCGAGGAGGCCATGCTGCTCAAGGCCACCGCCTTGCAGGAGGCCGGCGACAAAGAGGGGGCGCAGCGCGCCTTCGATGAGGCGCTGCGCCGCTTCCCCGGATCCTTGCGCGTCATCGCGTCGCGCGCTGATTCGCATAGCTTCGTCGAGGATGATGACGATATCAAGGCCATGCAGGCCGCTTTGGCCCTGCCCGGAAAATTGGCGCCGGACGAGCGGATGAGCCTGCATTTTGCCCTGGGCAAGGCCTTCCTCGATATCGGCCAAGCCGGTTCGGCTTTCGACCATCTGCACCAGGGCAATGCCCTCAAGCGCGCCACTTTCGACTACGATCCCAAGCGCTCGCGGGCCTGGTTCGAGCAGATTGCCCAGGTCTTCACCGGCGCGCTGATGGAGCAGTTCAAGTCGCATGAGCCAGCCACGCAACGGCCTGTTTTCATCGTTGGCATGCCGCGTTCCGGCACCACGCTGGTGGAGCAGATCCTGGCTTCCCACCCGGCAGTCCACGGTGCCGGGGAGCTGTTTGCTCTGTATCAGGCGGTGTCGGCGGCGGGAGCGTTTCCGCAGTCGGTCCTGTCCTGGCTGGCGTCGGATCTGGAGCGCGTCGGCCGGGATTACCTGGCACGTACCCAGGCCCTGGCGCCCCAGGCCCTGCGTCTGGTGGACAAGATGCCGTCCAATTTTGCCTATGCGGGGCTGATCGCCCTGATCCTGCCGGGCGCACGCATCATTCATTGCCGTCGCGATCCGATCGATACATGCCTGTCCTGCTACACCAAGCTTTTCTCCGGCGACCAGCCATTTGCCTACCAGCTCGACGAGCTGGCCGATTTTCACCTGGCTTACCAGGAATTGATGGCCAGTCTGCGCCAGGTCTTGCCGGCTGACCGTTTCCTGGAGGTGGACTACGAAGAGGTCGTGGCCGATCTGGAAACCCAGGCGCGCCGCATGATCGCGTTCATCGACCTGGAGTGGGACGAGGCCTGTCTGCACTTCCACCAGACCCAGCGTGTGGTGCGCACCGCCAGCGTCAGCCAGGTCCGTAAGCCAATCTATCGGAGCTCGGCAGGGCGGTGGCGCCGCTATGCCGAGCATCTCGGCCCGTTGGTGGCAGCGCTGGGCGGTGACGATGCAAAAGCCGCTGAGGCCGCTGGATGAGGCAGGAGATGCTGCCCATGAGCGACCCCGTCGCCATCGATGCACAGGCCCTGTCGCTGTTGCGTCAGGACCAGCCGGAGCAGGCAGAGGCCCTGCTGCGTGTGGCGCTCAGCTCGGGGTCCGGACCGATCGCACTGTGGAAGAAACTGTTCCACGCCTTGCGGGAGCAGGGCAAGCTGGACGAGGCCAGGCAAGTACTGGAAATGATTGTCCAGACCGTGCCCGGGGACGCTGCCAGTCGTTTCGATCTCGCCGAACTGGCGCTGTTGCAGGGGGACTTCGAGCGTGGCTGGCGTGAATACCGCTTCCGCTACAAGATGGAACACTCGGCCATGCTGGGACGGCGCGTGCAAGGTCCGCACTGGGAGGGGCAGCCCATCCCCGGGAAGACCCTGCTGATCCATGACGAACAAGGGTTTGGCGATACCTTCCAGTTCCTGCGCATGGTTGCCTGGGCGCGCCAGCGCAGCGGTGCGCGCGTCGTCCTGGAGGTCGCCGCGCCTTGCTATATGCTCGCCGCGCGCGCTGCTGGCCACGATCAGGTCATTCTGGAGGGGAGCCTGCCGCCGCCGTTTGATTACCATTGCGAGCTGATGAGCCTGCCGCTCGCCCTTGGCCTGCAGATGAGCGACCTGCCGGGAAAGATGCCTTATCTCGTGGCCGATCCGGCGCGGGTCGACAAATGGCGACTGCGCCTGGCCGACTTGCCGCGCCCGCTGGTGGGGCTAGTGTGGGCTGGCCGCCCCAGCCATGCCAATGACGCCCGGCGTTCGCTGTCGCTGGCCGAGCTGGCACCGCTGGCACGGCCGGGGACGAGCTTCCTGGCCTTGCAGAAAGGTCCCGCGGCGGAGCAGACCGCACAGGTGCCATCAGGAATGGCGCTTTACTCTCTGAGCGGCGAAATTCAGGACTTCGACGATACGGCCGCGATTCTGAGCCTGCTGAACGTGCTGGTCTCGGTCGATTCGTCGCCGGTCCATCTGGCGGGTGCGCTAGGATGTCCGGCCTGGGTCATGCTGCCTTTCCTGCCGGATTGGCGCTGGCTGATGCAGCGCCATGACAGCCCCTGGTATCCCTCGCTGCGCCTGTTCCGTCAACCGGCACGCGGCCAATGGCAACCCGTGCTGCAGGCCATCGGGAACGAACTGGAGCGCCTGCGCGGCGCCTGAGACATCATGCCTTCCACACCACATCTGCTCACCACCATGGCCCACGCGATCGATGCGCACGAGCGTCGTCTTCACTATGGCCATGCCGGCGCGGTCATCTGGCTCACCGGCCTGTCAGGCTCAGGCAAGTCCAGCCTGGCCATGGGGCTGGAGCAGGCGCTCATGCGCCTGGGTTACTCCTGCTATGTGCTGGATGGCGACAACATCCGCAGTGGGCTCAATAGCGACCTGGGTTTTGGCGACGCCGACCGCAGCGAAAACATTCGCCGCATCGGCGAAGTCGCCGCGCTCTTCGCCGATGCCGGCCTGGTCTGCATTACGGCCTTCATTTCGCCTTTCCTGGCAGATCGCGCCTTGGCGCGTGCGCGCTGCAAGCAGGGATTCCATGAGATCCATGTGGCGGCAGACCTGGCAGCCTGCGAGGCACGTGATCCCAAAGGACTCTACAAAAAAGCGCGTGCCGGCCAACTGCCATCCTTTACAGGGATCGGTTCGCCATACGAGCCGCCGGTGCAGCCCGAGTGCGTCATCAGCACAGGAACCGAAGCATTGAGCGAGAGTTTGACAACGCTGCTTGATTACGTACGGCACGCCGTACCGCTGGCACGCTGACTTGGTTGGCCGATCAGGCCGCAGTCGTTCGCACGCGCCTGTCCAGCGAGGCCGACAGGCCTACCGTGGCCAATCCCAGCAGCGCGAAGAGCGAGCCGATCAGCGGCAGGTCGGTCAGCGGCAGGCCCGCCGAGATGGCCACGCCGCCCACCCAGGCGCCGGTGGCATTGCCCAGGTTGAAGGCACCCTGGTTGAGGGTGGAGGCCAGGTTGGGCGCGCCGCGCGCGGTATCGAGCACGCGGATCTGCGCACCGGGTACGACGGCGAAGGCGAAGGCGCCCCAGGCGAACATGGTCACCAGGGTCGGCCACTTGTAGTGGCTGGTGTAGGAGAACAGGCCCAGCACCACGGCGATGCAGAGGAACACGCCGCACATCACCGGCATGAGCTTCCAGTCGGCCAGCTTGCCGCCGACCAGGCCGCCCACGGTGATGCCGGCGCCGAAGAGCAGCAGCACCCAGCTCTCCTGCTGGGTCGTGAAGCCGGTCACTTCCAGCAGGATGTAGGCGATGTAGGTGATCACGCTGAACATGCTGATCGATGCCAGCGTGGAGGTCAGCAGCGAGAGCTGGACGCGGGTGTCGATGATGGAGCGGAATTCCTGGAAGATATTGCCGCCCTGCATGGCGATCTTCCTGGGCAGCATGGCCCACAGCATGATGGCCGCCACCACGCCGATGACGGTGACCACGCCGAAGGTGGAGCGCCAGCCGGCGGCATGGCCGAAGGCCGTGCCCAGCGGCACGCCCAGGATGTTGGCCACCGTCAGGCCGGTGAACATCAGGGCCACGGCCTGGGCACGCTTGTCCGGGGCTACCAGCTCGGCAGCGACCACCGAGCCGATGCCGAAGAAGGCGGCATGGCAGAAGGCGGTGACCACGCGGGCCACCATCAGGAAGGCATAGTTCGGTGCGATCGCGCACAGGACATTGCCCAGGATGAACAGGCACATCAGGCTCACCAGCGCCTGCTTGCGCGGCCACTTGGCCGTGAGGATCGCCAGGATGGGCGCGCCGGCGGCCACGCCCAGCGCATAGCCGGACACCAGCATGCCGGCCGCCGGGGCCGACACGCCCAGGTCGCGGGCGACGTCGGGCAACAGGCCCATGATGACGAATTCAGTAGTGCCGATGCCAAAGGCGGCAACGGCCAGGGCGAACAGGGGCCAGTTCATGCGCGATCCAGAGTGGAGGTGGAGGAGAGGGTGTGTGAACGAAAGATCACACAAAGTCGCCAGTTTACCGTCAGATGCGAATTGCTGCAGGACCTAGACTAAATCGGCGCGCGCCGCCGGCTGGAACCAGCTCTTGAGCACGGACATGATGGCGCCATAGGCCGGCAGGAAGAACAGCAGGCTGATGGCGATCTTGAAGCCGTAATCCACCAGTGCGATCTCGACCCAGTGCGTGGCCATGAAGGGATCGCTGCTGCGCCAGAAGGCGATGGTGAAGAAGGCGAGGGTGTCGCTGGCATTGCCGAAGATCATCGACACCGTCGGTGCCAGCCACCAGTGGCGCGATGCGCGCAGGCGATTGAAGACCTGTACATCCAGGACCTGGCCCAGCACATAGGCCATGAAGCTGGCCGCGGCAATGCGTGCCACGAACAGGTTGAAGTGCGCCAGCGCGCCGACGCCCTGCCATTGACCCTGGTAGAACAGCGCCGAGACACCATAGGAAATGAACAGTGCCGGCAGCATCACCGCGAAGATGATGCGCCGGGCCAGGGGCGCGCCGAAGAAGCGTACCGTCAGGTCGGTGGCCAGGAAGATGAACGGAAAGCTGAATGCCCCCCAGGTGGTATGCAGGCCGAAGATGGCCACCGGCAATTGCACCAGGTAGTTGCTGGAGGTGATCACCAGCAGGTGGAACAGCGAAAGCCAAGCCAGCACAGCCGCGTGCCGGCGCAAGTCGAGAGTCGTCATGTGGACCTTTTTGATGGATGGGGTTAGGGAACCCATGGAGAGATCCTTGCCGGCGGTGAATGCCCCGGTAAGGCGTCAGGGGCGCTACTTTACCATGGCGCCTGCGCTCACGCTGGCCGCATTGGTGCTAATTGGCGCTAGTTGCCGCTGATTGGCGGTACACTCCTGCGTTTTCTGGATTGATGGATTGGCGGGCAGGAACAATGAATAGCAAGAAGGCAACGCTCATCGGATTGACCGCAGTCGTGCTGTGGAGCGCCATCGTCGGCCTGATCCGTGGGGTCAGCGAGCATCTGGGAGCCACCGGCGGGGCCGCCGCCATCTACAGCGTGGCCTCGGTGATCCTGCTGTTCTCGGTCGGATTTCCCCGCTTGTCGGCTTTTCCGAAGAAATACCTGTTCTGGGGCAGCCTGCTCTTCGTGGCCTATGAGCTGTGCCTGGCCTTGTCGATCGGCTATGCCAATAGCGCACGCCAGGCCATCGAGGTCGGCATGGTCAACTACTTGTGGCCGACCTTCACGCTGATCGCGGCCATCCTGTTCGGGCGCCAGCGCGCCACGCTGCTGGTGGTGCCGGGCTTCATCCTCTCCATGCTGGGCATCTGCTGGGTGCTGGGCGGTGATCAGGGGCTGGATGTGGCGGGCATGCTGGGCAATGTCCGCGACAACCCGCTGAGCTATGGCCTGGCCTTCGTCGGCGCGTTGATCTGGGCGGCCTACTGCACCGTGACCACGCGCCTGGCCCGGGGGCAGAACGGTGTCACGCCTTTCTTCATGATGGTGGCGCTAGTGCTGTGGATGAAGTTCCTGCTGGGTGATCATGGAGGCGAGATGTCCTTCAGCGTGCCGGCACTGGTCTATCTGCTGCTGGCAGCGGCGGCCATGGGGCTGGGCTATGCCGCGTGGAACGTCGGCATCCTGCATGGCAATGTCACCGTGCTGGCTGGGGCCTCGTATTTCATCCCGGTGTTTTCCTCGGCCTTGTCGGCGGTGCTGCTGCATGCGCCCTTGCCGGGTTCGTTCTGGGTCGGGGCTGGACTGGTCTGCGCCGGCTCCATCCTGTGCTGGCTGGCGACCCGGGCGAGAGCTTGATCCGGCGGGTCGATGCAACAGATGTTGCATCGACGGGGCAAATGTTTGCTAACATCGGGCGGTCATCGTTCGTCCCTGGTCATCTTCATGAGTCTTGCCCATCCTCCCCGCAGTTTCAGCGAACTGGAAGCGTCCATTCGCGAACGCTTCAACGATATGCGGCCGCAATTCCAGGCGGGGGCGGCCTTCCTGCTGGATAACCCGGGCGAGGTGGCCGTCTCGACCATGCGCGCGCTGTCGCAACGCGCGCAGGTACAGCCGTCGACCTTCGTGCGCCTGGCCCAGTACCTGGGCTTTGCCGGCTGGGCCGAGTTGCGTTCGCTGTTCGTCGAACGCCTGGCGGGCGAGCCCAAGGCCTACGCCTTCAAGGCCAAGAACATCGTCCGCCGCAGCAACAGCGACAAGCTGGTGGCCGAGCTCTTTACGGCCCAGCGCGCCAATCTCGATGCCTCCGAACCCAAGAGCGCCGATCGCATGCTGGCGGCGGCGCGCGCCCTGGTCAAGGCACGTCATGTGCATATTGCCGGCTTCCGGGCGGCGTTCAGCATTTCCTTCCTGTTGCATTACCTGTATCGGCTGTTCCGTCCCTCGGTCTCGCTGGTGCGCGCCAGCGAAGGCGCCCTCGAACTGGAGTTGCGTGCCATCGCGCCTCAGGATGCGGTGGTGGTGGTCAGCTTCGCGCCTTATTCGGCCGAGGCCGTGCGGGTGGCCGAGGTCGCTAAGGAGGCCGGCGCCAGGCTCATCGCGCTGACCGACAGCGCGGTGGCGCCGATCGCGCTCAAGGCCGACCATTGCCTGTTGTTCTCGCATGACAGCCCGTCCTTCTTCCCCTCCATGGCGGCCGCCACGGCCCTGGCCGAAAGCCTGATCGAACTGGTCATCTCCATCGACGATGAACATGCCGTCAAGCGCCTGGAAGTGGCGGAAGGCCAGCTCCACCGCACCGGCGCCTACGTCAGCCGCTGATCATCCCCGGGCGGGCGCCTGCCAGCGCTCCTCGGCTCCTCTGTCTCCTGCTCCTCCGCTTCCCGTCCTGACCGCACGCATGTTGCACGGCGATAGTGCCGACGATGCGCCATTGGCGTGCCCGCTGCCCTGGCCCTGCACCACATTCATGCTGCAACTGCACCAAAAAAATCATTATTAAATTTATGTGCAACATATGTTGCATAGTGGGTGATGTTCATCTATATTGCGCCACATAGTGAATGCGCAACGAATTTTGCGCACGTTCCGTGTGTGCAATGGAAGGACCCTCTCATGACCCAAGTGTTTCATCGCAATCCTCGCAGCAAGCTCCCCATGGCCGTGGCCGGGGAGGGCATGGTGCTCATCGACCAGCAGGGCAAGCGCTATCTCGATGCCTCCGGTGGTGCGGCCGTCTCTTGCCTGGGGCACGGGCATCCGCGCGTGGTGGAAGCCATTCGCCGCCAGGTCGGCGAGTTGGCCTATGCCCATACCTCTTTCTTCACCACGGCACCGGCCGAGGAACTGGCGGCCATGCTGGCCGATGCCGCGCCGGGTTCGCTCAATCATGTCTATTTCCTCTCCGGCGGCTCCGAGGCGGTGGAGGCCGCGCTGAAGCTGGCGCGCCAGTACCACGTCGAGGTCGGGCAGCCGCAACGTCGTCATGTGATCGCCCGGCGCCAGAGCTACCACGGCAACACCCTGGGCGCACTGGCCATCGGCGGCAATGCCTGGCGCCGCGAGATGTTCCTGCCCTTGCTGATCGAGGCCCATCACGTCTCGCCGTGCTATGCCTATCGCGACCGCGCCGACGGTGAGAGCGACGCCCAATACGTGCAACGCCTGGCCGACGAACTGGAGCAGAAGATCATCGAACTGGGCGTGGACCAGGTCGCCGCCTTCGTGGCCGAGACCGTGGTCGGTGCCACGGCCGGGGCGGTGCCGCCGGTGGCGGACTACTTCCGCAAGATTCGTGCGGTGTGCGACAAGTACGGCGTCCTGCTGATCCTGGACGAGGTCATGTCCGGCATGGGCCGCACCGGCTATCTGTTCGCCTGCGAGGAAGACGGCGTCGTGCCCGACATCATGGCTATCGCCAAGGGCCTGGGCGCGGGCTACCAGCCCATCGGCGCCATGCTGTGCAGCGACCGCATCTACGACGCGGTGCTGCAGGGGTCCGGCTTCTTCCAGCACGGCCACACCTACATTGGCCACGCCACTGCCTGCGCCGCCGCCGTGGCGGTGCAGAAGACCATCCAGGAAGAAAACCTGCTGGAGAACGTACTCCAGCGTGGCGAACAACTGCGCGTCGAGTTGCGCCAGGCGTTCGCCGGGCATGCCAACGTGGGCGATATCCGTGGCCGTGGTCTGTTCGTCGGTGTCGAGCTGGTGGCTGATCGGGCCAGCAAGGCACCGCTCGATCCGACCCTGCGCACGCACGCCAGGATCAAGTCCGAGGCCATGCAGCGCGGCCTGCTGGTGTACCCGATGGGCGGCACCATCGATGGCCGCCGGGGTGACCACGTCCTGCTGGCGCCGCCCTTCATTGCTACGCCGGCCGATATCAGCGAGATCGTGCAGCGGCTTGGCGAGGCCGTCACGGCGGCGCTGGCCTGAGCAACGGGATTCCGCATTTTCCAAGGAGGGTTCAACGATGAAGCACCTAGTCAAGCTGGCCGCACCGGCCGCGCTGCTGTCCATGATGTTGTCCGTTGTGCCGTCGTCGGCCAGTGCTGCCGATGCCGCGCTGGGCCCGACGCTGCAAAAGATCAAGGAGGCCAACCTGATCGCCATCGGCCATCGCACCAGTTCCATCCCGTTTTCGTACTACGATGAAAACCAGCAGGTGATCGGCTATTCGCAGGATCTGTGCAACAAGGTCATCGATGCCGTGAAGGCCAGGATCGGCGCGCCCAAGCTGGAGGTGCGCATGGTCCCGGTGACCTCGCAGAACCGTACGCCCCTGCTGCAGAACGGCACCATCGACCTGGAATGCGGCGTGACCAGCAACCTGAAGAACCGCTGGCAGCAGGTCTCGTTTGCCACCAACTTCTTCGTGGCCAGCAGCCGCATCCTGACCCGGCGCAACAGCGGTATCAAGGACTTCCCCGACCTGGCCGGCAAGGCCGTGGTGACCAATGCCGGTACCAGCTCGGAGCAATTGCTGCGCAACCTCAACGAACATCGCAAGATGAACATGCAGATCCAGAGCGCCAAGGATTACGGCGAAGCCTTCCTGATCCTGCAATCGGGACGGGTGGCGGCCTACGTGATGGATGACGTGCTGCTGGCCGGTGCGCGCACCACCGCGCAGAAGCCCGATGACTGGGTCCTGACCGGGACCCCCTTCGGTGCCGAACCCTATGCCTTCATGGTGCGCAAGGACGATGCGCAGTTCAAGCAGCTGGTGGACCAGACCCTGACGGGCCTGATGAAGAGCGGCGAGATCCGGAAGATGTATGCGAAATGGTTTACCTTCCCGATTCCACCCAAGAACGTGAGTTTCAATTTCCCGATGTCGGAGACGGTCACCCAGCTGTACGCGACACCCAGCGACAAGCCCATGGATTGACCGTCGCCGCATCCCGCTGACCAGGAGATCCCCATGAGCCAACCCACCCGCCTGCCCGTCATCGGGCGTGAACAGATGACGCCCGCGCAGACGGCCATGCTCGATGCCATCCTGGCCGGGCCGCGCAAGAACCTCAATGGTCCCTTCGTGGCCTGGATCCACAGTCCGGCGCTGGGCGAGCTGGCGCAGCGGCTGGGGGCCTTCTGCCGCTATGACACGGGCCTCTCGCTGCACCTGTCGGAACTGGCCATCCTGGCCACGGCGCAGGCCTGGCAATCGCAGGCGGAGTGGCATATTCACCTGCCCATTGCGGTCGAGGCCGGCCTGGCGCCGGAGGTGGCCGAGCAGATCCGGCGTGGTGAGGAACCGGATTTCCGGCACCAGGACGAGCGCCTCGTCTGGGACTTCGCCCGTGAGCTGTATCGCGACAAGCGGGTCTCCGATGGCACCTATGCTGCTGCCTGCGCGCGCTTCGGCCTGCAGGTGGTGGTCAACCTGGTGGGGCTGCTGGGCTATTACGCCCTGGTGGCGATGACCTTGAATACCTTCGGCATGCGTGCCGAAGGGCAGGGCGAAGGCGATCTGCCCTTCGCTGAACCTGCCCCCACGCCCTGAGGGCGTACTGGAGACAACGATGGCATACCAATGGCAATGGTCGGTATTCCTGCAGGCACCCAGCGCCGGCCAGACCTATCTGGACTGGCTGCTCTCGGGACTGGGCGTGACGATCGCGCTAGGGCTATCGGCCTGGCTGCTGGCCTTGCTGCTGGGCGTGATGCTCGGCGTCATGCGCACGCTGCCCAACCGCTGGCTCTCGGGGCTGGCAGCCTGCTACGTGGAGTTGTTCCGTAACGTGCCCCTGCTGGTGCAGATCTTCATCTGGTATTTCGCCATGCCCGAATTGCTGCCGGGCGGCGAGACCATCAAGGCCCTGCCGCCGATGCTGCAGCAATTCCTCATGGCCATGTTGTGCCTGGGCATGTTCACGGCGGCGCGTGTGTGCGAGCAGGTGCGCTCGGGCATCGAGTCGCTGCCGCGTGGCCAGCGCGGCGCCGGCCTGGCGCTGGGACTGACGCTGGCGCAGACCTATCGCTATGTCCTGCTACCGATGGCCATGCGCGTGGTCCTGCCACCCCTGACCTCGGAGTTCCTGAACATCTTCAAGAATTCGGCGGTGGCTTCCACCATCGGCCTGCTGGAACTGGCGGCGCAAGGACGCCAGCTGGTGGACTACACGGCGCAACCCTATGAAGCCTTCATTGCCGTCACGCTGGCCTACATGCTCATCAACATCAGCGTCATGAGTCTCATGCGCGTGCTGGAACACAGGACCAGCCTGCCCGGCCTGGTCGGCAAATGAGGAATGCCCATGGCCTATGAATTCGACTTCACTGCGGTCACGCCGGCCGCCATCCGGGTGCTGGGCGAGGGCATGCTGGTGTCGCTCAAGATCACGCTGGTGGCAATCGTCTTCGGCATTGTCTGGGGCACGCTGCTGGCCATGATGCGACTGTCGCGGCAGGCGCCGCTGCGCTGGTTCGCGGCGGGCTATGTGAACCTGTTCCGGTCGATCCCGCTGGTGATGGTGTTGCTGTGGTTCTTCCTGATCGTGCCGCAGTTGCTGCAAAAGGTCTTTGGCCTGTCACCGGCGAACGACCTGCGCATGACCTCGGCGCTGGTGGCCTTCGCGCTCTTCGAGGCGGCCTACTATGCCGAGATCATCCGCGCCGGCATCAACAGCGTCTCGCGCGGCCAGATGGCGGCGGCCTACGCGCTGGGGCTGACCTATCCGCAGGCCATGGGTATGGTGGTGTTGCCGCAGGCGTTTCGCAACATGGTGCCGCTGCTGCTCACGCAGGGGATCGTGCTGTTCCAGGATACCTCGCTGGTCTACGTGAGCGCGCTGGCCGATTTCTTCGGCCGGGCCTACAGCATCGGCGAGCGCAACGGTCGCATCATCGAACTGCTCTTCGTGGCTGGTGCGACCTATTTCGTGCTCTGTTTCTCCATGTCGCTGATGGTGCGGCGTTATCGCCGGCGCGTGGCCAGGTGAGACGCCGCACAGTGTTCAGGCCGGGCGCCGCGCACCGTTGACGGCCAGGTAGATGGCATACAGCGAGGTGGTCGCGGTGATGAAGAGGCGATTCAGGCGCGGCCCGCCGAAGCAGACATTGGAGACCACTTCCGGCACCAGGATCTTGCCCAGCAGGGCGCCATCGGCGGCGTAGCAGTGCACACCGTCGCCGGCGCTGGTCCAGACATTGCCGTGCTCGTCCAGACGGAAACCGTCGGCCAGCCCCGGCGTGACAATGGCGAAGACCGCTCCGCCGGACAGCGTGCGACCATCGATCACGTCGAAGACGCGGATGTGGTGCGGCCCGTTGGCACGATGGGTGCGGCCGGTGTCGGCGATGTAGAGCCGGCTTTCGTCGGGCGAGAAGGCCAGGCCATTGGGGCGCTCGAAGTCGCTGCTGACCAGTTCCAGTTCGCCGCTCTGGGCGTCGATGCGATAGACATGGCAGCCGCCGATCTCGCTGTCGGCCTTGTAGCCTTCGTAGTCGCTGTCGATGCCATAGGACGGGTCGGTGAACCAGATCGAACCATCCGACTTGACCACCACGTCATTGGGCGAGTTCAGGCGCTTGCCCTGCCAGTGCGAGGCCAGCACGGTGCGGCTGCCGTCATGTTCGGTACGTACCACGGCGCGCGCGCCATGCAGGCAGCTGACGATGCGGCCCTCGCGATCCAGGGTGTTGCCATTGTTGAAACCCGAGGGCTGGCGGAACACGCCGCTGCCCGCGCCTTCGGACCAGCGCAGCAGGCGATTGTTGGGGATGTCGCTCCAGACCAGTTCATCGGTGGCCGGCAGGTAGACCGGCCCCTCGGTCCAGCGGCTGCCGGTATGCAGGCAATCCAGGCGGGTGCTGGGGACCACCAGGGCGGCAAAGCGCGGGTCGATGGTCAGCAGCGGGGAGGCGGCTGGCGGGGCTGGGATGGACGGGGTGGCGCTCATGGGGGCTCCTTGATCGTGGTCATCGTTAGGGCGCTGCCGGTACCTTATCATCCTGGCGGCGACGGGCTTGCTGGGGAGCATGATACCTTGTTGCGTCGCCACACTGCGGATCGGACGCCTGACGCAAGCTACCGCCACTTTTGACGCATATCAAGGCGGCCCGATGGTGAAGCCGCTATCCTGCAAACTCCACCCAATACCAGCTCGCCCGGTGGGCTCGCGGCCCAGCGCATGTGCGCGCCGCGTCAGTCCGGCGTGGCGGCCGGCCAGGAGCATCGCATGCAAGTCGTCCATCCGTCCACCCTGCATCCATCCGCCAGTCTCGTCGGCATGAACAAGAGCGTGCTGCGCAAAATGGATCAGCGTGGTCCACGTTATACGTCCTACCCGACCGCAGACCGCTTTACCAGCGATTTCGCGGTGACCGACTATCTGCATGCGGTATCGGACCGTCGCAGCATGAGCGCCTGGCGCGCCTTGTCGCTATACCTGCATATCCCGTTCTGCGACACCATCTGCTATTACTGCGCCTGCAACAAGATCGTGACCAAGAACCGCTCCAAGGCGGCACTCTACCTGAGTTACCTCAAGCGTGAGATCAGCATGCAGGGCTCGCTGTTCTCCGGCATGAACCAGGTCGAGCAGCTGCACTTCGGCGGTGGCACCCCGACCTATCTGTCGGACGAGCAGATGGGCGACCTGATGGAGCACATCCGCCGCTGCTTCACGCTGGCGCCCGACCATGTCGGTGAATACTCCATCGAGATCGACCCGCGGACCGTCTCGGTACAGCGCGTGCACAAGCTGCGCGAACAGGGTTTCAACCGCATCAGCCTGGGCGTGCAGGACTTCGATCCCGAGGTCCAGCAGGCCGTGAACCGCGTGCAGTCCGAGGAGCAGACCCTGGAGATCATCCGCGCCGCCCGCGATGCCGGTTTCCGCTCGGTGAGCGTGGATCTGATCTACGGCCTGCCCAAGCAGAACGTGATGTCGATGTCGCGCACCCTGGCCAAGGTGGTGGCGGCCAGCCCCGACCGCATCGCCGTCTACAACTACGCGCACATGCCGCAGCTGTTCAAGACCCAGCGCCAGATCAAGGAAGAAGACCTGCCCAGCGCCGACAGCAAGCTGGACATGCTGTCGCTGTGCATCCGTCATCTGACGGCGGCCGGCTACGTCTATATCGGCATGGATCACTTTGCCAAGCCCACCGACGACCTGGCCGTGGCCCAGCAGCAGGGCCGCCTGCATCGCAACTTCCAGGGCTATTCCACCCATTCGGAAACCGACCTGGTGGCCTGCGGCGTCTCGGCCATCAGCGCCGTGGGCGGCAGCTACAGCCAGAACGAGAAGACCCTCGACGGCTATTACGCCCGCCTGGAAAACGCCACCCTGCCCATCGCCCGTGGCATCCAGCTGGGCATGGACGACGTGTTGCGTCGCCTGATCATCCAGCGCCTGATGTGCAATTTCGAGCTGTCGATCAACTCGCTGGAGATCGCCTATCCCATCGTCTTCCGCGAATACTTCGCTGCCGAGATGGACAAGCTCAAGCAGCTGGAAGAAGACGGCCTCATCAAGATCGAGCCCGAGTGGATCACCGTCGAGCCCAAGGGGCGCCTGCTGATCCGCAACATCTGCATGGTCTTCGACCGCTACCTGAACCAGGAGCGCGACAAGGCCGCCAGCGAGAACAAGGATGCACCGCAGCGGTATTCGCAGACGGTCTGAGCGAGGCTGAGTTGAACCTGCTACCGATCTTCCTGGTGGGCCTGATGGGTAGCGTCCATTGCATCGGCATGTGCGGCGGCATCGTCGGCGCATTGAGTTCGGCCGGGCCGGCGCCGGGGGCGAGGCCGCGCAATGCCGTGCCGGTCATGTCCGTGGCGTCGCTGGGCCGGCAAGGTGGTTCGCGCCTGCAACGCATCATTCCCATTCACATCGAGAATAGTGCCCGGGCCCATGCCTTCGCGCAGGATCTGGGGCGCGTGCTGTGCTACAACGCCGGGCGATTGTCCAGCTACGCCCTGGCCGGCGCCCTGGCCGGCGGTGTTGCCGCCGGACTGCTGCGTGGCGCCGACGTGCTGGGCTGGCTGGCGCCGGCACAGCGGGTGGCCTATGCCATGACCAATATCGTGCTGGTGCTGCTGGGCCTGTACCTGATGCAATGGTGGAACGGCATGGCGCGCATGGAAACATGGGGAAGCGGCCTGTGGGCGATGTTGCGCCCGCTGGCCGGTCGTCTTGTGCCGGTGGATACGCCGGCCAGGGCATGGCTGCTGGGCAGCCTGTGGGGATGGCTGCCATGCGGCATGGTCTACAGCGCCTTGCTGACGGCCCTGATGTCAGGAACGGCTGGTACCGGTGCGCTGACCATGCTGGCCTTCGGCGCCGGTACCTTGCCGGTGCTGCTGGCGGCCGGCCTGTCGGGCGCGCGTCTGCGCCAGCTGGCCGCGCGACCGCTGGTGCGTCGCACAGCCGGTCTGGTGGTACTGGCCTTTGGCCTGCTTGGATTGCTGCGTGCCGCCGAACTCGGCGGCCTGGGTATTGCACACGGCTGGATCGACGTGTTCTGCGTCAGTCCTGCCCATGGAGGTTAGACATGAATGGCGAAGGGAGCGGGGAGGGGACCCCGTGTTTCCATTGTGGCCAGCCGGTATTGCCGGGCGAGGTGTTTCACCTGGCCATCGGTGGTATTGAGCGCGACCTGTGCTGTGTCGGCTGCCAGAGCGTCGCGCGACTGATCGTCGAGAGCGGTTGCGAGGACTTCTATCTGCGTCGCACCGTGCCGTCGGCACGCGTTGACCCTGAACAGTTGCTGCCACCGGAGCTGGCGCTGGTCGACCAGGCCGAGCTGGCCGAGCTGTCACGTGGGCGCGAGCTTGCCGACACCCGTGATGGCGCCGAAGAACTGGTGTTGTCGGTCGACGGCCTGCGCTGCTCGGCCTGCATGTGGCTGATCGAGCGTTACCTGGCACGCCTGCCGGGCATGCAGCTGGCCGAGATGAACGTGACCAGTGGACGCTTGCATATCCGCCGCGATCCGGCCCTGTGTCCGACCTCGGTCATTCTCAAGGGACTGCGTGGCCTGGGCTACACCGCCTATCCCTTCGATCCGCTGCGCCAGGGCGAACAGGCCCGGCGCGCCTCGCGCCGCCTGTTCCGGCAATTGTTCATCGCCGGGCTGTCCATGATGCAAGTGATGATGTATGCGGTGCCGGCCTACCTGACCCACGAGGGCGTTGACCCCGACATGATGGCGCTGATGCGCTGGGCCAGCCTGTTCCTGACCATTCCCGCCGTGTGCTATTCGGCCCTGCCGTTCTTCAGCGGTGCCTGGGCCGGATTGCGTGCGCGCTCGCCGGGCATGGACCTGCCGGTCGCCATCGGCATCGCCGCCGCCTTCATCGCCAGCGCCGTCGCCACCTGGCGCGGTGAAGGCGAGATCTGGTTTGACAGCGTGAGCATGTTCATCTTCCTGTTGCTGGGTAGCCGCTACCTGGAGGCGGCCGCACGTCGCAAGTCGGCAGCGGCGCTGGAGCGCATGCAACAGGCCTTTCCGGCTTCTGCCCTGCTGGTGCCGGGGTACCCGGCCCGTCGTGACACCACCCTGGTGGCGGCGGCGCAACTGCAGGTGGGAGACGTGATCCTGGCGCGCCCTGGCGATACGGTGGCGGCCGATGCCGAATTGCTCGAAGGCGATGCCGAGCTGGACCTGGCCCTGCTGTCGGGCGAGAGCCGGCCGCAATCCTTCCAGCCTGGCCAGCAGGCGCCCGGTGGCGCCGTCAATGTCAGCCAACCGGTCCTGCTGCGGGTCGTGCGTACCACCGGCGAAAGCACGCTGGCCGCCATCACCCGCCTGGCCGAGCAGGCCGGGCAGGGCAAGCCGGCGCTGGCGCAATGGGCCGATATCGTGGCCTCGCGTTTCGTGGTGGCGCTGTTGCTGCTGGCCGCCGCCACCTTCCTAGCCTGGCATCTGATCGACCCCGCACGGGCCTGGGAAACCGCCATTGCCGTGCTGGTGGTGTCCTGCCCCTGCGCCCTGTCGCTGGCTACGCCCTCGGCCCTGGCGGCCGCAACCGACCGCCTGTTGCGCGAGGGAACGCTGGTGGTGCGTGGCAATGTGCTGGAAACCCTGCGCCGCGCCGATACTATCGTCTTCGACAAGACCGGCACGCTCACCCAGGGGCGTCCGCAACTGGTGGCCTTGTGGAGCATCGGTGCGCAAGATCGGGCGCTGGCCCTGGCCGCCGCCATGGAACGTGGCAGCCTGCATCCGCTGGCCAGGGCGCTGGTGGAAGAGGCCGAGCGCCGCGAGGTCCATGCCATCGAGGTGACGCAGCTGGAATCGGTCACCGGTGCCGGCATGCAATGCCTGGTCGATGGCGTGGTGCATCGCATCGGATCGAAGCAGTTTGTCGCCCAGCTGTGCGGGCAGCCGCTGCCCTCGATCTTCCGCCAGGACACCGTCACAGGCGCCGGTGCCGTCTTCCTGGGTAGTGCCGATGGCTGGCTGGCGCGCATGGACCTGGCCGATGCCTTGCGGCCGGATGCCGTGGCCACCGTGGCCGCCTTCCGCGCGCTGGGCCTGCGCACCGTGCTGTTGAGCGGTGACCAGCCCGAGGTCTGCGCCGAGGTGGCCGCCCAGACTGGCATCACCGAGGTGATCGCCGGATGTACGCCAGAACGCAAGCTGGACTACGTACACGGCTTGCAGCAGGGCGGGGCGGTGGTGGCGATTGTCGGCGATGGCATCAACGATGCGGCCATGCTGCGTGCCGGTGACGTCTCCTTCGCCATGGGCAAGGGCGCGGCACTGGCGCAGATCAGTGCCGATGCGGTGATCATGAGCGATCGCCTGCAGGCAGTGGCCGGCTGCGCGCGCATGGCCCAGCGCACCATGCGCATCGTGCGGCAGAACCTGGCGTGGGCCACGGTCTATAACATCGTGGCAATCCCGGCGGCGGCTTTCGGCCTGCTCAATCCCTGGATGTCGGCCGTCGGCATGTCGCTCAGCTCGCTGCTGGTGGTGGGCAATGCACTGCGGCTGAGTCGCGCATCGCGCGAGAAGGAGGGGGCGCCCGCGATGGCTTCGGTGAAAACCGCTCTGGCAGGAGGTGTCTGATGGAAGCGCTCTACCTGCTCATTCCCCTGAGCACACTGCTGGTCTTCGTGGCGATCTGGGTGTTCTTCCGCGCGTCCGACGGCGGTCAGTTCGACGATCTCGAAGGTCCTGCCATGCGCATCCTGCATGACGATGACAGTGTTGCCGCAGGCAAGGATCCGGTCTCAGGCGACTAGCTGTCGATCCCATGGAAAGCGCGATGGAAACGGCCAGCGATGGCCGTTTGGTGCTGCCGCTACTACCCCGGATCGTGTTGTTTCCTTGTCTTTGTTCTCAAGCGTCCGCCCCTAATTGATACACGTCAATGACCACGGAGGCCATGCCTCGTAAGCTCACGTCGACCAGTACTCAACAATGTGGGGAGAGTTTCGTGAGCAAAGAAAATAGCTACAACTACACGGTTGTGCGCCAGTTCTCGGTGGCGACCATCCTGTGGGGCGTAGTCGGTATGTTGGTCGGCGTCATCATCGCCGCCCAGCTTGCATGGCCAGAACTGAATATGGGGATTCCCTGGATCAGCTTCGGTCGACTTCGTCCGCTGCATACCAATGCAGTCATCTTCGCCTTCGGCGGCAGTGCGCTGATGGCAACCTCGTATTACGTCGTCCAGCGTACCTGTCAGGTACGCCTGTTCTCCGACTTCCTGGCAGCCTTTACCTTCTGGGGTTGGCAGGTGGTGATCGTCGGCGCAGCCATCACGCTGCCCATGGGCCTGACCCGCGGCAAGGAATACGCCGAACTGGAATGGCCGCTGACCATCCTCATCGCCATCGTCTGGGTCGCCTATGCCGTGGTGTTCTTCGGCACGCTCATGAAACGCAAGGTGCAGCACATCTACGTGGCCAACTGGTTCTACGGTGCCTTCATCATTGCCGTGGCCATCCTGCACATCGTCAACGGCATGACCATGCCGGCCACGCTGACCAAGTCCTACTCCATGTACAGCGGCGCACAGGACGCGATGATCCAGTGGTGGTACGGCCACAATGCGGTGGGCTTCTTCCTGACCGCCGGCTTCCTGGGCATGATGTACTACTTCATTCCCAAGCAGGTCAACCGTCCGGTCTATTCCTATCGCCTGTCGATCGTGCACTTCTGGGCACTGATCTTCACCTACATGTGGGCCGGTCCGCACCACCTGCACTACACTGCACTGCCTGACTGGACCCAGTCGCTGGGCATGGTGTTCTCGCTGATCCTGCTGGCACCGTCCTGGGGCGGCATGATCAACGGCATGATGACCCTGTCGGGCGCCTGGCACCAGCTGCGTACCGATCCCATCCTGAAGTTCCTGGTGGTGTCGCTGTCCTTCTACGGCATGTCCACCTTCGAAGGTCCGATGATGGCCATCAAGACCGTCAACTCGCTCTCCCACTACACCGACTGGACCATTGGTCACGTCCACTCCGGTGCCCTGGGCTGGGTCGGCTTCATCACCATGGGTTCCATGTACTACCTGATTCCGCGTCTGTCTGGCAAGACCCAGATGTGGAGCAAGGACCTGATCGAGATCCACTTCTGGGTGGCCACCATCGGCATCGTCCTCTACATCTCTTCCATGTGGATCGCCGGCGTGATGCAGGGCCTGATGTGGCGTGCGGTCAACTCCGACGGCACCCTGACCTACACCTTCGTAGAAAGCGTCAAGGCCACCTATCCGTACTACGTCATCCGTCTGATGGGCGGCCTGATGTACCTGTCCGGCATGCTGGTGATGGCCTACAACACCTGGCGCACGATGCGCGGCACCACGCTGGCTGTCGCACCGATTCCCGCCGCGACCAACGCTGCGCACTAATTGGGGGAAATGATGAAGTTTTCGCATGAATGGATTGAGAAGAACCCCTGGCTGCTGATTGCCCTGGTGTTGCTGGTGGTGAGCGTCGGTGGCCTGGCTGAAATCGTGCCCCTGTTCTTCCAGAAGTCGACCACCGAACCGATCGCGGGCCTGAAGCCCTACTCGGCACTGCGCCTGGCCGGACGCGATATCTACATCCGCGAGGGTTGCTACAACTGCCACTCGCAGATGATCCGTCCGCTGCGCGCCGAGACCGAACGCTATGGCCACTATTCGGTCGCTGGCGAGTCGGTCTATGACCACCCCTTCCAATGGGGTTCCAAGCGCATCGGTCCTGACCTGGCGCGCGTAGGCGGTCGCTACAGCGATGAATGGCACCGTGCCCACCTGCACAACCCGCGTGACGTGGTGCCGGAATCGAACATGCCGTACTACCCGTGGCTGGAGCAGAACAAGCTGGATAACTACGACATCGTCGCGCGCATGCGTGCCCTGAAGCGTATCGGCGATCCGTACACCGAAGAAGAAATCAAGAACGCCCCGGCCGAACTGGCCGGCAAGACCGAACAGGACGCGCTGATCGCCTACCTGCAAGGCCTGGGCGTGCTGATCAAGGCGGAGAGATAAGACCATGATTGAATTCATCACCGATCCACGCAGCCTGATCACCCTGATCAGTTTCATCACCTTTGCCGGCATCCTCTGGTGGACCTACGTGGGACACAAGCCAGCCGACTTTTCGCAAGCCGAGATGATCCCGTTCGCCGATGGCGATATCGGCCAGCCAGCGGCACAAGGCAGCGACAAGGAGGTGCGTCATGGCTGATTTCACCAGTGGCTTCTGGAATATCTGGATCATCGTCCTGACCGTGCTGGGTATCGCCGGTTGCGCGCTGCTGCTGTGGCAGCAGTCCAACTGGAAGGTCAAGAAGGGCGACCAGCCGGTGGCGGGTTCCACCACCGGCCACGTCTGGGACGAAGACCTGACCGAGCTGAACAACCCGCTGCCACGCTGGTGGATGTGGATGTTCTACCTCACCATCGTGTTCTCGATCGGCTACCTGGTGGCCTATCCCGGCCTGGGCAACTTCGCCGGCGTGCTGGGCTGGCATTCCACCAGCGAGCATGATGCCGACGTGAAAAAGGCCGAAGCCGAGTACATGCCCCTCTACGAGGGTTACATGAAGCAGGACCTCAAGGCGGTGGCGGCCGATCCGAAGGCGCATGCCATTGGCGAACGCCTGTTCCTGACCTACTGCGCGCAGTGTCACGGTTCGGACGCCCGCGGCAACAAGGGCTTCCCCAATCTGACCGACGACGACTGGCTGCATGGCGGTACCCCTGAGATCATCAAGGAAACCATCATGAAGGGCCGTCACGGCGTGATGCCGCCGATGGGCGCCGCACTGGGCAGCGACAAGGATGTCGACAACGTCGCCAACTACGTGCTGAGCCTGTCCGATTCGGCCCACGACCCGATCAAGGCCGAGCTGGGCAAGAGCAAGTTCGGTGTCTGCATGGCCTGCCACGGCGCGGGCGGCAAGGGTAACCAGGCCATCGGCGCGCCCAACCTGTCGGACAAGATCTGGCTGTATGGCGGCAGCATCGACACCATCAAGGAAACCATCAACAAGGGCCGCAACAACACCATGCCCGCGTTCGGTGAGTTCCTCGGCGAGCCCAAGGTGCATGTGCTGGCAGCCTACATCTGGAGTCTCTCCAACATGCCCAGCAACGCTGCGGCCAAGTAAGCAATTTGCAGGACCGGTCCGCCGGGGACCGAAGCAGGCGTAGACCTGCGCGGTTCCCGGCGGTGACAGTAAAGCGCGTCGCTGCGTACCACAGGCAAGACGCAAGACAACGACGGCAGGGCAGGAACGAGCATGGACAAGGTAGTCAAGACACCGAAGCAGCAACAGGAAGCGGATCCGCCACCCACCAGCGGCGGCACGCAGGACGACTATGCAGTCATCCGCATGTATGCGGCGCGCGAGCAGATCTATCCGCGCGAAATCCAGGGACGCTTTGCCAGCTTGCGCTGGCTTTGTGTCTTTCTGACCCAGCTGGTTTTCTACGGTCTGCCGTGGATAGACTGGAACGGTCGCCAGGCCGTGCTCTTTGACCTGGCATCCCGCAAGTTCTACCTGTTCGGCCTGGTCCTCTGGCCGCAGGACTTCATCTGGCTGGCGGCGCTGTTGATCATCTGCGCCTTCAGCCTGTTTTTGTTTACGGCCATTGCCGGGCGGGTCTGGTGTGGCTATGCCTGCCCGCAGACGGTCTATACCGAGATCTTCATGTGGATCGAGCGGCGCATCGAGGGCAATCGCAGCGCCCGCATGCGCCTGGATCGCCAGCCGCTATCGTTCGACAAGGCCTGGCGCAAGACCGCCAAGCACCTGGCATGGGGTGTCGTGGCACTGTGGACGGGCATCAGCTTCGTCGGCTATTTCTCGCCGATCCGCGAGTTGCTGCCGGACGTCGGCAGCTTCGCCCTCGGTCCCTGGGAAATGTTCTGGATCGTCTTCTACGGTTTTGCCACCTATGGCAACGCTGGCTGGATGCGCGAACAGGTCTGCAAGTACATGTGTCCGTACGCCCGCTTCCAGAGCGCCATGTTCGACCGCGACTCCCTGGTCATCACCTATGACGGCGCCCGTGGCGAGCCACGCATGCCGGCGGCCAAGGCTGCCAAGCTCGAAGGCGGCGCCCGTGCCGGCGATTGCATCGATTGCACGATGTGCGTGCAGGTCTGTCCCACCGGCATCGATATCCGCCAGGGCCTGCAATACATGTGCATCGGTTGCGCGGCCTGCGTGGATGCCTGCGACAGCGTCATGGACAAGATCAAGCGCCCGCGCGGGCTGATCCGCTACTCGACCGAGAATGCGCTGGAGCAGGGCTTCTCGACGGCCGGTATCCGGCGTCGCCTGTTCCGTCCGCGCATCCTTATTTACAGCACCATCCTGGGTGCGGTCATTGCCCTGTTCGCCGGCTCCCTGCTGGTGCGCACGCCGCTGAAGCTGGATGTGATCCGTGATCGCGGTTCCATGGGACGCGAGGTCGAGGATGGCATCATCGAGAACGTCTATCGCCTGCAGATCATCAACACCGACGAGCATGGCCATCGCTATCGCATCACGGCCACCGGACTGGCCGGCATCAGCGTGGATCCGGCCGGCCCGGTCGATGTGGCGGCGACGCTGACGCAGTCGGTGCCGATCCGGGTGCGTGTGCCGCATGGCGTGGGCGAACCCGGCTCCAACAAGATTCACATCGAATTGCAGGCAGAGGACAACGCCGCATTGCATGTGAGCGAGAAGGCAGTGTTCCTGGTGCCACGTCCCTGATCGAATTGAAACGTCTACACAGAGAGGAAATCATGCAAGCCATGTCCCCCAAGCATCCATCGACCATCCCCTGGTACCGCCATCGCTGGCCTTGGCTCCTGATGTCCGGTCCGGCCGTGGTGGTGGTGGCCGGCCTGTTCACGGTGTGGCTGGCCTTCTCGCGGGCCGATGCCCTGGTCGCCGATGACTACTACAAGCAGGGCAAGGCCATCAACAAGGACCTGCGACGCGATCATGAAGCCCAGCGCCTGGGCGCGGCCATCGACATGAAATACGATCCGGCCTCTAGCACCCTGCAGGGCCGCCTGTTCATGAAGGAAACGGCACCGGCCGGCGAGGAAGGCCGCACCCTGATCCTGAACCTGGTGCACCCGACCCAGCCCTCCAAGGATCGTACCCTGGTCGTGCGTCCGGCGGCCGATGGCAGCTTCTCGCTGCCGATGGAAGAAATGGAACAGGCGCGCTGGCGCCTGGTGGCCGAGGATGGCAGCCACGCCTGGCGCCTGCACGGTGGATGGGCATGGCCGCAACAGCGCAGCATCGAAATGAATGCCGAGGCCTACGCACCGGCTGAATAATGCGCTAAGCTGAGACCGAAGCCGGCTCAAAGACCGGCAGTCCACGGATGAATAACGTGAAGGAGACAGCAATGCGTAGACAGCAACGCAATATCGCCATCGTCATCTGGATGGCGTTCCTCATGGCCATCGCGGCCGAAGGCGTGTTTTTTTCCGTATTCAATCCTGACGACCTGGCACTGGCCACCGGTCATGAATGGCAGGCACTGGGTGCCTATACCATCGGATTCTTCTGTTTCTGGGGAAGCTTTTCCGTCTGCGGCCTGCTGGCCGTACGGCTGACACGGGCGCTGCCCAAGGAGCAGCTGCGTCATTTCGCGTAACGGGATCGCTTCGCCTGGGGATCGCCACGCAGGGATCCCGGCGTGGCAGGCCCCGCATGGGGGCCGGTGAGGTCAGCTGGCGCTGCGTGCCGTTGCCGGTGCGCTGACGCTGCTGGCTTCGACGCCGGCGGCCAGGCGCTTGAGGGCCGGCAGGTCCACCACTTCCACATCGCGCTGCTCCACGGCCAGCAAGCCCTGCTTGCGGAACTTGGAGATCAGGCGGCTGATGCTTTCGATGGTCAGGCCCAGGTAGTTGCCCACATCCTGGCGCGTCATGCGCAACTGGAAGCGGGTCGACGAATAGCCACGTGCCGCATAGCGCGAGGACAGGTTCACCAGGAATGCGGCGAAGCGCTGTTCAGCGCGCATATTCCCCAGCAACATGATGACGTTCTGTTCGCTGGTGATCTCATGGCTCATGATGCGGTGGAAGTGGCGCAGCAGGTGCGGGATCTGGCCGAACAATTGTTCCAGGCGGGCAAACGGGATTTCGCAGACTTCGCTGTCCTGCAGGGCGACGGCATCGCACTGATGATGCTCTGTGCTGATGGCATCCATGCCCAGCAGTTCGCCAGGCATCTGGAAGCCGGTGATCTGGCGGTCACCGTCGAGGTTTTCCTGGTAGGTCTTGAAGTGGCCCACACGCACCGCATAGAGCGCCGTGAAGCGATCGCCGATGCGGTACAGGAAGTCGTCACGCGCCACCTTGCGGCGGCCGATGATCTTGTCCAGGCGTTTCATGTCGGATTCGTCCAGCCCCATGGGCAGGCACAACTGGTGCATGCCGCAGGCGGTGCAGCTGCGCAGCGCGGAGCTGGCCGCCGCTTCACGGGCGGCGGTCAGGGAGGCGCAATGAGGCAAGGCGGCGGCGCCGTTGGTCGGCGTGGCAGGAGACGAGGAGTGGCAAGGCTGGTTCATACGAAGTTCCCGGCAGACATGTTGCAATCGAATGGCTCGATTTTAAGTCTGCACAACGGAATACGAGGCACGATATTCCTGAAACAGACGGCATTTCTTGTCTCAGATCAAACATCGGGAAAGTAAATCGCGATCACCCGCACCGCAGTTGTGTTGCACGGCAACAGCCGGCTGAGGAAGTGTGAGGAAGGGGTAGGGGAGCGGCCTTGATGGGGGAAAGTGGGCGGTATCGCGGGGTTTACCGGGGACCCGCGATTGCCCTTCCATGCGACCGTCTTATTGTTGAACCTTCAGAGGTTTGCAGCCTGGTGATTCTGATCCGGGTCAGGCTTCGGCCGTGGCACGGCTGACTTCAGGCAGTGGCAGCGGCGTGCTGGTGGGGCGACCACGATAGTCGGTCCAGCACAGGCGCTTGAAGTCATACAGCTTGCAGCGGCGTGCGGTGTCGAAGTACCAGCGCCAGGAGAAGCGCTGGATCACGATGCGGCCGGGCAGCATGGTTTCCAGTTTCTTCTGGGCCTGCTTGAGGCGATACAGCGGCACGCTCATGTCCACGTGGTGTGCGGTGTGCTCCATGATGTGATGCAGCAGGGCACCCCAGCCGCGGCTGAAGGTCAGGTGCACCGTGGTAGAGACGAAGGGTTGTGCTGCCGCCCAGGTGATCTTGTCTTCATACCAGGCCACCGAAGTGTGGGTATGGTGGACATACACGACGAAGCCGATCATGGCCTTCCAGAACAGGATGGGCAGGATGAAGCCGGTCGCCAGCAGGGTCCAGAACGATTGTCCGGTGGCTTGCGCGGCCCAGGCCAGGCCACCGATCCAGACGGCTGCCACGGCGGTCACCAGGGCGCCATCCCACATGAATTCGGCGCGACGGGTCGGCATCTGCTTCTTCGAGGGGAAGTACATGCGCTTCCACCACATGTCGATCATGTAGTACAGACCGGGTCCGAAGCCGCTGCGGTAGAGACGCTCTACCTGGCGACGCCAGCGCGGCAGGGCCTGGAATTCTTCCAGCGAGCGCGGTTGCCAGACGAAATCAAAACCCTTCAGGTTGGTATAGCCGTGATGCACCACATTGTGACCGACGGCCCACAGGCTGTAGGGCGTGAGCGAAGGCATGAACAGCATGCGGCCCAGCCAGGTATTGAGCTTGCGGTTGGGCGTGAAGGCCTGGTGACAGGCGTCGTGGCCGAGGATGAACAGGCGGCCGATGACGAAGCCATTGACCACGCCGAGCACGATCTTGGCCAGCAGCCAGGGCGCCCAGACGATGGCGGCGAGGCTGGCGCCGAACAGGCCGAAGTCGATGGCCGAGAGCAGCAGGGCGATGGCGGTGTTGCGCTGGCTGATGGGAATGACCCAGGAACGTATTACCTTGCGGTGGGGCATCGGGGCGCCAGGGGCGACCGGTGTATTGCTGGTATGCGAAGTCGAGGACATCGAATTTACCTCTTCATACTGTGGAACGGTGGACGGGGGAGCATGCCGCATATGACTGCTCCAGCGAGCGCATCAGATGGCCGGGGGCGGATGGCGGGGCAACGGGCTGGGGCGCTTGCGCTGATCCCAAAAGACAACGCGACCAGTCATCAGGGATGACGGATCGCGCCGTTTGGGTGCGGCTAGGATACCTTAGAAGCGGTAGCCCACGCCAACACCGATCAGCCACGGATCGATCCGGACGTTGCTGACCTTGCTGCCATTGGCAGCCAAGACATCGCTGGAGATCTGGACCTTCTTGACGTCGAAGTTGATCAGCCAGTTCTTGTCGATCTTGTAGTCGGCGCCGAACTGCAGGGCAGCACCGACGCTGCTGCTGTTGAGCTGCATGCCGTTGGGCAGGTTCACGCTGGAGATGCGGGTGTAGTTGATACCGGCACCAACGTAGGGGCTGAAGGCGGCTTCAGGCATGAAGTGGTATTGCAGCGTCAGGGTCGGCGGCAGGTGCTTGAAGCTGCCGATGGTGTTGCCGTCCAGGCGCACGTCCTGCTTTTGCGGATAGGTCAGGATCAGCTCGGTCGAGATGTTCGGGGTGAAGAAGTAGCTGATGTCGAATTCGGGGATGATCTTCGAGTTGATCGTCAGGCGATCCGATGCGCCGTTGCCATTGATCTGGTCGGACTTGTTGTCCGGGTTCAGGCTGACGGCGCGCACGCGCACCAGCCACGGGCTCTGGGCTTCCTGTGCGAACACGGGAGCAGCGAAGGACGAAGCGAAGGCCGCCACAGCGGCGGTGATGGTGACGATTTTTTTCACGGTTTTTACCTGTCGAGTGAGGATGCACGAAAGGTACGCGTGAACGCGCCGACGGGCTTTGATGCCGATCAAGCGCGATGTTGCATGCGCCGCAAAGGACACAAGCCCGGTCTGCACAGGCAGGCCGGGCTTGGTTTTGCGGGCGACTAGGGAATATGCATCATTCCTTGTAGCGGGCTTCGCGGGCCAGCTTGGTCAGGTTTTCCGGATCTTCGAAGGCCTTGTAGTAGGCGTTCAGGGCCGGTGCGCCACCCAGGTGGGCGTACAGCACGCGCTGACCCTTGAAGTGGCCCTTCTTGGCCATGTCGATGAGGCCGTCGATGGATTTCCCTTCGTAGACAGGATCGGTCAGCATGGCTTCCATCTCGGCGGCGGTGCGGATGGCGGCGATGGTCTGTTCGCTCGGCAGGCCATAGGCCGGGCCGCTGTAGTCGGGGATGATCTCGATGTCGGCGTCGCGCACTACCACGCGCTGGCCACCCTTGGAGGCGATCAGTTCGCAGGTGTCGTTGGCGATCTTGGTGACGGCGCGGCGGGTCATGGCTTCATCGTCGGCGGTATCGATGCCGATGACGCGGCGGCGCTTCTCCTGCGCAGCAAAACCGACCACCATGCCGGCCTGGGTGGAACCGGTACAGGTCGCCACCACGATGTTGTCGAAGAAGATGCCCAGCTGCTGTTCCTGCATCGCCACTTCATCGGCGAAGTTGGCATAGCCCAGGCCGCCCAGCGGGTGGTCGGAGGCACCGGCCGGAATCGGGTAGGGCTTGCCGCCCTTGGCGCGCACTTCTTCCAGTGCGCGGGCCCAGGTGTCCTTCTCGGTGGTGGAGTAACCGTAGCCGCCCATGATGGGATTGCCGCCCATGATGCGGGTCAGCAGGATGTTGCCGACCTTGTCGTAGACCGGGTCATCCCATTCCAGCCAGGTTTCCTGCACGGTATAGGACTTCATGCCCACGGCAGCCGCTGCGGCGCACACCTGGCGCGTATGGTTGGACTGGATGTTGCCGATCGAGACCAGCGTATCGCAGCCCTTGGCCAGCGCGTCGGCCACCAGCCATTCCAGCTTGCGGATCTTGTTGCCACCGAAGGCCAGGCCCGAGGAGACGTCGTCGCGCTTGGCCCAGACCTCCACGCCCAGCATGGCCGACAGGCGCTCCAGCTTGTGGATGGGGGAGGGGAAGAAGCCCAGCGTCTTGCGCGGGAAGAGTTTGTCGAGTGCCAGCATGGGATGCTCCGGTTCAGGTGGATTGTCGAAAATGGTCCGATTCACATCGAATCGCCGGGATCAACTTTACGCCTGGCCATTAAAATCGTGCTTCCGAATTTATGGCATTATCAGGATCAATAAATCATCAATATCAAATTGATGTTTAGGATGTTCTACTAATTATTGAATTATCGGAATAATCATCATGACCCTCGATCGCATGGACAAGCGCATCCTCAAGGCGCTGCAGAAGGATGGCCGCATCGGCAATGCCGAGCTGGCCAAGAAGCTGGGCATGAGCGCCACGGCCTGCTGGAACCACACCAAACGCCTCATGGACGAGGGCTATGTGAAGGAGGTACGCGCCATCCTCGATCCCGAGAAACTGGGCCTGCCGGTATTGGTGACGGTGGGCGTGGTGCTGGACCGCTCCACGCCGGAGAGTTTTGCCGAATTCGAAAAGGCGGTGCGCGAGATCGCCGCCGTGCAGGAGTGCCTGCTGCTGGCCGGCGAGTTCGACTACTGGATCAAGCTGCGTGTGAAGGACCTGCAGGCCTTCAACCGGCTGCATGCCAATACGCTGCTGCGCCTGCCGGGCGTGCGCCAGTTGCGCTCCTTCTTCGTTCTCAATGAGGTGAAGAACAATCCCGAACTCGTGGTCGAGTGAGGGACAATGAAGGATCTTGATCCAGGCTCTATACTGCCAACACTGCCTTTTATTTTTTCCTCCTCAAGGATCTGCTGATGACCTCTACCGCACCTGATACCGGCGCTGCGCTGCGTAGTTTCTATCCCCCCATCGAGCCTTACGATCACGGCTTGCTGGATGTCGGCGACGGGCACAGCGTGTATTGGGAAGTGTGCGGCAATCCGCAGGGCAAGCCGGTGGTGTTCCTGCACGGCGGCCCTGGCGGCGGTTGTGGTCCGTCGCACCGGCGGCTGTTCAATCCCGAAAAATATCGCATCGTGCTGTTCGACCAGCGCGGTTGCGGTCGTTCGCTGCCGCATGCCAACCTCGATGCCAACAGTACCTGGGACCTGGTGGCCGATATCGAACGGCTGCGTGAGAAGCTGGGCATCGCGCGCTGGCAGGTCTTCGGTGGTTCGTGGGGCAGCACGCTGGCGCTGGCCTATGCGCAGACGCATCCGCAGCGCGTGACCGAACTGGTCTTGCGCGGCATCTTCCTGCTGCGCCAGGCCGAGCTGGATTGGTACTACCAGGAGGGCGCCTCGTGGATGGCGCCGGATCGCTGGGATGAGTTCCTCGCCCCCATCCCCGTGGCCGAACGTGGCAATCTGGTGCATGCCTATCGCAAGCGCCTCACCGGCGAGGACGAGGCGGCCAAGCTGCAGGCCGCGCGTGCCTGGAGTCGCTGGGAGGCCAGCACCATCACCCTGGTGGCCGACGAGCGCCTGATCGATTCCTTCAACGACGCGCAATTCGCGCTGGCCTTCGCGCGCATCGAGAACCACTACTTCTATCACAAGGGTTTCATGGAAGAGGGCCAGCTGCTGGCCAATGCCGCTCGCCTGGAAGGCATCCCCGGCGTGATCGTGCAGGGGCGCTACGACCTGGCCACGCCGGCCAAATCAGCGTGGGATCTGCACCAGGCCTGGCCAGGTTCGGAACTGCATCTCATCAACAGCGCCGGCCACGCCTACAACGAGCCCGGCATCCTCGATCAACTGATCGCGGCTACCGATCGCTTCGCCGATCGCTGAGTCCCTGCTGTTCCGGTTCGCCAGCGTTCGCGCGACGCTGGCGAAGATCATGGCAACATCACGGGCGCATCAGCCCGTGCTTGCCTTCTTGCGTCCCCGCTTCCCCGTTAGTTCACTGGCTGCCGTCGGCGCCGATTCCGAATAGACCTGCTCCAGCTCGGCCAGGCGGCCGTTGAGCTTGCCCAGCACCTGCGCCAGCACCTGGGTTTCCTCCGTCGTGATGGCCGAGAACAGGCCTTCGATGAAGCTATTGCGCAGCGGCTCCGTCGAGCGCAGCACTTCCTTGCCCAGCGCGGTCAAAGCGATGTGCTTGACGCGTCGGTCACCGCTGTCGCTGCTGCGCACCACCAGACCGTCGCGCTCCAGCGCATCCACCGCTTCGGTGATGGTGCGCGGTGCAAAGCCGAACGCGGCGGCCAGGTCGGTCGAGCGGACCGGACTGTTGCGTTCGATATGACCCAGGATCTTGGTGCGCGCCAGCGACGAGCCTTCCGCGCTCATGAGCTTGTCCAGCGCCCGGTGCGAGCGCAGGTAGAAGTCGCGCAAGGCCTCGGCGGCCTGGGTGTGATCGTGTGTAAAGCCTGTAGACATGTTTTTTTCAGATACCATATCATATGGTACCTCATTAATTTCATCGGTCGTTGAACTGAATCAACCATCGCCCCGATATTAGGACAAAAAAGATGACAGACGCCACACCCGCCAACAACAATGCGGCCGCCCCGCAGCCTGGACAGAATGCCCCGGGTGATACTCCCAGGAAACGCATGAACCCACGCGCACGCCTCATCCTGCGCACCCTGATGGTGGTGGCGCTGGTGATCGTGGCGTCCTGGATCCTGTATTACCAGTTCCGTGGCAAGTACCTGGAAAGCACCAACGATGCCTTTGTCTACGCTGACAGCGTCACGGTATCGCCCAAGGTATCGGGTTACGTGGAGCAGGTGCTGGTGGCCGACAACCAGATCGTCAAGGCCGGCCAGCCCCTGGTACGCATCGACGCCCGTGACTACTCGGCACAGACCGCGCAAGCCAAGGCGCAGATCGACGCCGCCGGCGCCAGCGAAGAAGCCGCCCGCGCACAGCTGGCCGAACAGCAGGCCGCCATCGACCAGGCCCGCGCCCAACTGGCGGCCGCCGAGGAAGACGCCCGCTTCGCCAGCAGCGAAGTGGAGCGCTACACCCCGCTGGCCGCCTCCGGCGCCGAGACCCGCGAACGCCTGACCACGCTGCGTAACCAGCAGGCCCAGTCCCGCACCACCGTTGCCGCCCGCCGCGCCGCGCTGGAGGCGGCCCAGCTGCGCGTGCGTTCGATCCAGGCCCAGGTGCGCCAGGCCCAGGCGCAAGGCGAGACCGCCCGCGCGCAGTTCGATGCCGCCAGCGTCAATCTCGGCTCCACCGAGGTGCGCGCCAGCGTCGATGGCCGCATCGGCGACAAGCAGGTGCGCGTGGGTCAGTACGTCGCCGCCGGCACGCGCATGATGACGGTGGTACCGACCCAGTTCTATGTCACCGCCAACTACAAGGAAACGCAGATCGGCATCATGCGCGTCGGCCAGCCCGCCGTGGTCAAGGTGGATGCCTTGCCGGGCGTGGAATTCCAGGGGCACGTGGAGAGCATCGCGCCGGGCACCGGTGCCCAGTTCTCGCTGCTGCCGCCGCAGAATGCCACGGGTAATTTCACCAAGATCGTCCAGCGTGTGCCGGTACGTATCGCCATCGATGCTTCGCCCGACGACACCCGTGCTTTCGTGGCCGGCCTGTCGGTGACCGTGGAGGTCAATACCATCGCCGCCAAGGATGAATTGCGCGCTCAGCGCGAGCGCAACAGCGAAGCCAACGCGACCGGCAAGACCGCTGGCAAGGAGCCGCAGTGAGCAGCGCCACTCCCGCCCAACCGCAGGCGGCTGTGAAGCCTGTCGGCGAGAAGGCCGATGCCGCCGCCTGGCTGGCGGTGGCCGCCGGTACGCTGGGGGCGCTGATGGCCACGCTGGATATCTCCATCGTCAACTCCTCGCTGCCGACCATCCAGGGCGAGATCGGCGCCTCCGGCACCGAAGGTACCTGGATCGCCACCGCCTACCTGGTGGCCGAGATCGTCATCATCCCCATGTCGGCCTGGCTGGAACGCCTGCTGGGATTGCGCGTGCTGCTGCTGACGGCGGCGACCCTGTTCACGCTGTTCTCGGTCGCCTGCGGCCTGTCGACCTCGTTGCCGATGATGATCGTGGGCCGCGTCGGCCAGGGCTTTACCGGCGGGGCGCTGATCCCCACGGCGATGACCATCATCGCCACGCGCCTACCGCGTGCGCAGCAGCCGGTGGGCAATGCCATGTTCGGCGCCACCGCCATCCTCGGCCCGGTGCTGGGGCCGGTGATGGGCGGCTGGCTGACCGAGAACGTCAGCTGGCACTATGCCTTCTTCATCAACCTGCCGGTGGGCGCGGCGCTGATCACCTTGTTGCTGGTGGCGATTCCCTACGAACGTCCCAAGCTGGAGCAACTGGCCGAGGCCGACTGGTTCGGCATTGCCGGGCTGGCGCTGGGCTTGGGTGGCCTCACCGTGGTGCTGGAAGAGGGCGAGCGCGAGCAGTGGTTTTCCTCGCCCGATATCCGCTGGCTGGCCGCCACGTCCTTGCTGGGCTTCATCCTGCTGGCCATCGGCCAGGTGCGTGCGCGCCATCCGGTGATCCAGCTGCGCTTGCTGCGCGACCGCCAGTTCGGCTCGGTGGTGATGATGGCCATGATCGTCGGCGTGGCGCTGTACGGCACGGCCTATGTGATCCCGCAATTCCTCTCCGGCATCGCCGGCTACAACTCCCTGCAATCGGGCTGGATCGTGTTGCTCTCGGGTGTGCCGATGATCCTGATGATGCCCTTCACGCCCATGCTGATGCGGCTGGTCGATATCCGTATCGCTGTCGGCACCGGCTTCCTGCTGCTGGCCTTGTCGGCCTTCATCGAGACCGATCTCAGCCCGCTGTCCTACGGCGGCTCCTTCGTCGCCTCCCAGTTGATGCGCGGTGTCGGCACGGTGCTGGCGATGCTGTTCCTGAACCAGGCGGCAATCCGCTCGGTGCCGCCCTCGCAGGCCGGTGATGCCTCCGGCCTCTACAGCGCGGCGCGCAACCTGGGGGGCTCGCTGGCCCTGGCGGCCATCGCGGTGATCCAGGACCAGCGCTTCTGGCTGCACAGCCGTCGCCTGGAAGAAAGCCTGCCAGCCAACTCCGAACTGGTGCAGTCGAGCATCGCCGCCCAGGGCCATCTGCTGGGCAGCCAGGATGCCGCCATCCAGTTGCTGGGTTCCAGCATCCAGGCCCAGGCGCTGACGATGACCTATGCCGACCTGTTCTGGATGCTGGGCGTGGCCATCCTCTGCGTCACGCCGCTGGTGCTGTTCCTGCGCCCCTTGCCGACCCATGCCGCACCGGTGGCTTCTCATTGATCATGACCATGGATAACACGATGTCTTCTTTTCCCGCCGTTCGCCTGATCGCCCTGGCGGCTGCCGCCTTGCTGGCCGGTTGCGCGCTCGGTCCCGACTATGCCGGCCCGCCCGACGCCGCCCCGCACGCCAGCCAGGGTGGGCAGTTCGTGCGTGCAGGCGATGCCGCCCATGCCGCCATGCCCGCCAACCGCTGGTGGGAAGGACTGGGTGATGCCGAACTCGACAGCCTCGTGCAACGCGCCCTGCAAGCCAATCCCAACGTCGGCATGGCGCGCGCCCGCCTGCAGCAGTCGCGTGCCGGACTCGATCTGGAACAGGCCAACGCCGCCCCCACCGTCGGTGCCTCGGCACTGGCCGCGCATGCCCGCCTGCCACCGGCCAACCTGGGCGCGCTCACGGGCGGCTCCAGCTCTTCGTCGTCCTCGCCCAGCAGCGCCAATCTGTACAGCCTGGGCTTCGATGCCAGCTGGGAAGCCGATATCTTCGGCAGCCACCGCCGCGCCGTGCAGGCTGCCGGCGCCACCGCCCAGGCGGCAGAAGCGTCGCTGGCCGATGTGCAGGTGAGCCTGGCCGCCGAGGTCGCCAACGCCTACATCAATCTGCGCGACCGCCAGCAGCGCCTGGCACTGGGCGAGCAATCGGTCCAAGCGCAGCAGGACATGCAGAGGCTGACCGGTCAGCGCGTCGAGCGTGGCACCGCGTCCGCGCTGGAGCAGATCCGCATCCAGAACCAGCTCGATGCCACCCGCGCCGACCTGGTGCCGCTGCAAGCCGACCGCGATGCCTACCTGAACCAGCTGGCCACCTTGCTGGGGCAGGAGCCGGGTACGCTCGATGGCGAGTTGAGCGCCATCGTGCCGGTGCCGCTGCCACCGCAGCAGGTGGCGGTGGGGGACCCGGTCTCGCTGCTGCGCCGCCGTCCCGACGTGCGCGCCGCCGAGCGTACGCTGGCCGCCGATACGGCCAAGATCGGCCAGGCCGAGGCGGCGCGTTATCCCAGCCTGAAGTTGTTCGGTGTCATCGGCCTGGGGGGAACACATCCCTCCGACCTGACCCGGCTGGATGATTTCGCCGCCATCGGTGCGCCGATGCTGAGCTGGAATTTCCTCGACTTCGGACGTGCCAAGGCCCGCGTGACGCAGGCCGAGCGGGTGCGTGATGAAGCCGAGCTGAAGTACCGCCAGGCCGTGCTGGAATCCCTGCGCGACGCCGAGGATGCGCTGTCGCGCTTCCGTTATGGTCGTGTCTCGGTGGCTACCGTGGCGCGCACCAAGGCCTCCGCCGATCGCGCGCTGGATCTGGCGCGGCAACGCTACCAGGCCGGTACGGGCACGTTGATCGAGTTGCTCGATACGACGCGCCAGCAGATCACGGCACAGCAGAACCTGTTGCAGGCCGAGGCCAACCTGACGCGTAGTTTTGTCGGCGTGCAAAAGGCGCTGGGTTTGGGATGGTCTGATCCTTCCTGATCGTAGCCGACCGATCCGATGCCGCGTACCGTGACGGGACGCGGCATTTTTTTTACCCGTGGCAAGTGCTCAAAGATCCTTGCTCAACTCCGCCACCAGGTAATCCAGGAAGATCTCCACACTGCGCGGCAGGGTCCGTCCCGCCAGCGTCTGCACCTCCACGAAGCGCCCGTCGGCCGGGCAATCCCGGATCGGCCGCATGGTCAACTCCCCACGCTCGATCCGGTAGCGCACGGTGACGTCGCCGGTGATGGAGAGCGCGTCGTTGTCCAGCACATAGTTGTGCAGCGACTGGATGTAGTTGCTGGTCATCACCGGTTCGATGGCGATCTGCTGGCGACTGCAGGCGATGTCGAACAATTGCCGCAGCGTCGTGGTGGGGTCGGGCAGGGCCATCGGGTAGGGCTTGAGCTGCGACAGCGATACCTGGCGGAAACGCGCCAGCGGATGCTCGTTGCGCATCACCAGTGCAATCGGGCCGGGCTGGCGGTGGACCACCTTGATCTCGGGCTCGGGCAGGCGCGCGAAGGTCAGGCCGATGTCGGCATTGCCTTCGCGCACCTGGCGCGACACCAGCGCCGGTGCGCCCACGAAGAGCTGGAACACGAAGCCCGGATATTTTTTCTGGAAGGCATTGATCAGGCGCGGCAGGAAGTCGATGGCAAAGCCTTCCGAGGCCGACAGCCTGACCCGGCCACTGCGCAAGCCTTTCAGGGCTTGCAGGTCGGCCACCACGCGGTCGGCTTCCAGTGCCATCTTGCGCGCATGCGCGGCCAGCATCTCGCCACCGGCCGAGAGCACCATGCCGCGCGGGCGGCGCTCGAACAGGACCGTGTCGAGGATCTGCTCCAGGCTGCTGATCTGCCGGCTGATGGCCGAACTGGCCACGTTCAGGCGCTGCGATGCCTCGCTGATGGAGCCGCAACGGACCACTTCCAGGAAGTAGCGCAGGGCGGTGTCTTGCAGGTGCTGCGATTTCATCTTCAGCCTCGATTCAGGACGGGGCGCGCCATCCCTTTTCGGTGCCGCGCGTAAAAAATTCCCATGGTTTATTTGGTGCGTGTTTCACGTCTTTGGTGCAATGCCGTCGTCGTCTCCCCGCGCCGTTTTGCTGCACCTGCTCTGACGGCCCCGGCCCTGATGCAATGCGGGTTTCAACGGGGTGTGTACATTGTGGTGCAGCATTGATGCGTTCCTTTTTCAGCAACGCAGGATTAGAAATTTGATGATTGTGGCATCGATAAATCGTAGCCTAGTATGGCCTCCGACGTCGCTGTTTTTTCACAATTCTCTTACTCGAACGAAGGGGCTGGAATGAACGCACTACATCAATCGGTCGTGGGCTGGTCGCGCTGTGCAGTACTGGTGGCGGGGGCCATCTGCGCGACGGGCGCGCATGCCAACAAGGCCAATGACACCCTGGTCTATGCCTCGGACAGCGAAGTCGAGAACATCAGCCAGTATCACAACAACCTGCGTGAAGGCGTGATCCTGGCCCACCTGATCTGGGACACGCTGGTCTACCGCGATCCCAAGACCAACGACTACAAGCCGCAGCTGGCCACGGCCTGGAAGTGGGAGTCGCCCACGGCGCTGGTGCTGGATCTGCGCCAGGGCGTGACATTCCAGAATGGCGACAAGTTCAGCGCCGACGATGTGGTCTTCACCTTCAACTATGCCGTCTCGCCCGAATCCAAGGCCGTCACGCGCCAGAACACCGACTGGATCAAGAGTGTGGACAAGCTGGGTGACTACAAGGTGCGCATCAACCTGAAGGGCCCGTTCCCGGCGGCGCTGGAATACCTGGCCGGTCCCTTGCCGATCTATCCGGCGGCCTACTTCAAGAAGGTCGGTCTGGAAGGGTTCTCCAAGGCGCCCATCGGCACAGGCCCTTACAAGGTCACCAGCGTGACGCCGGGGCAGGGCGTGACCCTGGTCAAGAACACTACTTACTTCAAGGATAGCCCGCAGGGCCAGCCCGCCATCGGCAATATCAAGTTCGTGGTGATCCCCGATCCCGAGACCCGCGCCGCGCAACTGATGACCGGCGCCATCGACTGGATCTGGCGTGTGCCGCCGGACCAGGCCGATTCGCTCAAGACCAATCCCAAGCTGGCCGTGCAGAGCGGCGAGACCATGCGCATCGGTTTCATCACGCTGGACGCCACCGGTACCTCGGCGCCCAATTCACCCTTCAAGGATGTGCGCGTGCGCCAGGCCGTCAACCACGCCATCAACCGCAAGGGCTATGCCGAGAACCTGATGCGCGGCGGTAGCCAGCCGGTCTATACCGCCTGTTTCCGCACCCAGTTCGGCTGCGATGGCAATGCCGCCATCAAGTTCGACTACAACCCCGCCAAGGCCAAGGAACTGCTGGCCGCCGCCGGCTACCCGAATGGCTTCGATACCGATATCTATGCCTACCGCGAGCGCGAGGTTGCCGAAGCCATCATCGGCGACCTGCGCAAGGTCGGCATCCGTGCCCGCCTGCACTACATGAAGTTCGCCGCCCTGCAGAACGAATACCGCAGCGGCAAGACGCCGATGAGTTTCTACTCCTGGGGCTCGTTCTCGATGAACGATACCTCGGCCTTTGCCGGTGTCTACTTCAAGGGCGGGGCCGACGACATTTCCAAGGATCCGCAACTGCAGCAGTACCTGCAGACGGCCGATACCTCGATCGACCCGGCCGTGCGCAAGGCCAACTACACCAAGGCCCAGGAGTTGATTTCCAAGCAGGCCTATGTGGCGCCGATGTTCTCTTACTCGACTTACTACGCCTACAACGCGCAGCTCAGTTTCCAGGGTTATCCGGATGAGTTGCCGCGGTTCTACGAGGCTTCCTGGAAGTAAGTCTGGCGGTCCAGATTACCGTTCGTCCTGAGCGCCTTCGATACGGCCCCTGGGGCCTACTCAGTCCGAACGGTAAGTGATGGGTGTTGGATGAAGCCCGCAATATTCTTCAAGGAAGGGTCGCCATGTTGATCTACATCCTGCGCCGCATGGCCATCGCCCTGTGCGTGGCACTGACGGTTTCCGTGGTCAGCTTCTCGCTGCTGCACATGTCGGGTGACCTGGCGGTGTCCATCGCCGGGCCCGAGGCGACCGCCGCCCAGGTCGAATCGGTACGTACCCAGTTCGGCCTGGACCGGCCGCTGGCCACGCAATACCTCGACTGGCTGGGGCGTGCGGTACAGCTGGATTTCGGCAAGTCCTTCTACTTCCAGGGACCGGTCATGGAGATGGTCGCCGAGCGCCTGCCGATCACCTTCAAGCTGGGTGGCAGCGCGTTGTTGCTGGCGATCCTGACGGCCATTCCGCTGGGCGTGCTGGCCGCGCTCTACCGCGATACCTGGCTGGACCGCGTGGCCCTGCTCTTCGCCGTGGTAGGGCAGGCCATGCCCAGCTTCTGGTTCGGACTGACCCTGATCCTGATCTTCGCCGTAACGTTGCACTGGCTGCCGGTGGCCGGCAACGAGAGCTGGCAGCACTTCATCCTGCCGGCGGTGGCACTGGGCTACTACGCCATGCCGGCCATGATGCGCCTGACCCGCTCGGGCATGCTGGAGGTGCTGGGGTCGGACTACATCCGCACCGCCCGCGCCAAGGGACTCTCGCGCACACGCGTGGTGTTCAAGCATGCGCTGCGCAACGCCGTCATTCCGGTAGTGGCGCTGGCGGCGGTGGAACTGGGTTTCATGCTGGGGGGCTCGGTGGTCATCGAATCGGTCTACTCCATGCAGGGCCTGGGCCAGCTGGCCTGGGATGCCATCTCGCGCAATGACTACCCGGTGGTGCAGGCCGTGGTGCTGATCATCGCCATGTTCTACATCGGCCTGACCTTCCTGGCCGATGTCATCAATGCGCTGCTGGATCCGCGCATCCGTACCCGTTGATACGTTCATTGCTGGGGATCCGACATGACCGCCACCACTACCACCATGCCCACCATGCCCGCCACGCCCATGCTGCAAGCCGCCTTGCCACCGCTACCCGCCTGGCGCCGCAAGCTGCGCCGCCTGCTCGGCCATCGCGGCCTGATGCTGGGTTCCCTCGTGCTCGCGCTGATCGTGCTGGCGGCGATTCTTGCGCCGCTGCTGGCGCCGCATGACCCCTTCGACCAGGATGTGACGGCGCGCCTGATCCCGCCGGTGTGGCAGGCCCAGGGCAGCTGGGAGCACATCCTCGGCACCGACAAGCTGGGGCGTGACTACCTGTCGCGCCTGATCTTCGGGGCGCGCGTCTCGCTGACCATCGGTATTGCCGCCGCGCTCATCTCCGGCCTCATCGGCACCACGCTGGGTGTGCTGGCGGGTTACTTCGGCGGTCGCACCGATGCCGTCATCAGCTACCTGATCACCACCCGCCTGGCCATGCCGGTGGTACTGGTGGCGCTGGCGATGGCCTCGCTGGTGGGCGGCTCGCTGAAGGTGGTGATCATCCTGCTGGGGCTGCTGCTGTGGGACCGCTTCGCCGTGGTCACGCGCTCGGCCACGCAGCAGTTGCGCGACGCCGAATTCATCGCCGCCGCCAAGGCCATCGGCGCCTCTACGCCCTACATCCTGTTGCGCGAGATCCTGCCCAACATCATGGGCGCGCTGATCGTGGTGGCCACGCTGGAGATGGCCCACGCGATCCTGCTGGAAGCCACGCTGTCCTTCCTCGGCCTGGGTGTGCAGCCGCCCACGCCGTCCTGGGGCCTGATGGTGGCCGAGGGCAAGACCTACATGTTCTTCAAGCCGTGGGTCATCGTCATCCCCGGCGTGGCACTGGCGCTGCTGGTGCTGGCGATCAACCTGGTCGGCGATGGCCTGCGCGATGTCAATGCGCCCGATGGCCGTAACTGAGCCCCGACCTGTACCCGAGGAGAACATCATGAGCGCCAACGACGTTTTGCTGGATGTGAAGAACCTGAAGGTGGACTTGCCCACCGAGAACGGCATGCTGCATGCCGTGCGCGGCATCGACTTCCAGGTCAGCCGCGGCGAGATGCTGTGCCTGGTCGGTGAATCGGGTTGCGGCAAGTCCATGACCTCGCTGGCCCTGATGGGGCTGTTGCCACGCAAGGCACAATGCAGCGCCGATCACCTGCTCTTCGATGGCGCCGATCTCAACCGCATGAGCGAAAAGCAGCTGATGCAGTTGCGCGGCAAGCGCATGGCGATGATCTTCCAGGAACCGATGACCTCCCTGAACCCGGCCTATACACTGGGCAACCAGCTCTGCGAGGCGATGCTGCAGCAGCCCCGCGTGACCCGTGCCGAGGCGCGGGAGCGCGCCCTGTACCTGCTGCATCGTACCGGCATCAGCAATGCCGAGGACCGCTTGCGCCAATATCCGCACCAGCTTTCCGGCGGCCTGCGCCAGCGCGTGATGATCGCCATGTCGCTCATGTGCAGCCCCGACCTGATCATCGCCGATGAACCGACCACCGCGCTGGACGTGACCATCCAGGCCCAGATCCTGCGCATGATCCGCGAGTTGCAGCAGGAGTTCGGCACGGCCGTGATCTTCATCACCCACGACCTGGGCGTGGTCTCGCGCATCGCCGATCGCGTCGCCGTGATGTATGCGGGCCAGGTGGTCGAAACCAGCGAGGTGGCGCAGCTCTTTGCCCAGCCGCAGCACCCCTATACCCGTGGCCTGCTCAACTGTATCCCGGTGCGCGGCAAGACGCCGCCGGGCAGCCGGCTGCAGGCCATTCCCGGTGTGGTGCCCAGCCTGGTCGGCGAGGTGCGCGGCTGCGCCTTCCGCAACCGCTGCACGCTGGCCGACAGCGGCTGCGAGATCGATCCGCCGATGGTGCAGCAGGGCAGTGCGGCGGCCTCGCATCTGGCGCGTTGCCACAAGCTTGGCGTTCCCGTTTCCGCGATGGAGGTGGCAGCATGACGACCGCAGCAATTCCTCAAGAAGCGCCGCTGGACGATATCGCCCTGGAGCTGTGCGCGCTGTCCAAGATCTATCCGCTCAAGCGCGGGCTGTTCCAGCCGCCGGGCGAACTCAAGGCCGTCAACGATGTGTCGCTGCGCCTGTATCGCGGCGAGACCCTGGGCCTGGTCGGTGAATCGGGGTGCGGCAAGAGCACGCTGGCCAAGATGCTGCTGGGCTTGCTGGCGCCGACTTCCGGCAATGTGCTCATCAATGGCCAGGAGGTCGATCCGACCCATCGCCGCGAGCACGCGCGCCATATCCAGCCCATCTTCCAGGACCCGTATTCGTCCCTGAATCCGCGCAAGACCGTGGCCGAGATCGTCGGCCTGCCCTTGAAGCTGCATGGCATCGGCAGCGCCGCCCTGCGGGCGCGCCAGGTCAAGGAGATCCTCGACCTGGTCGGCATGCCCGAGCGCACCCACGCCCAGTATCCCAACCAGCTCTCCGGCGGCCAGCGCCAGCGGGTGGCCATTGCGCGCGCGCTGGTCCTGCGGCCGGACATCCTGATCTGCGACGAGCCGACCTCGGCGCTGGACGTGTCGGTACAAGCGCAGATCCTGAACCTGCTGCTGGACCTGAAGGCCGAGTTCGGTCTCACCTATCTCTTCATCAGCCATGACCTGGGCGTGGTGGAGCACCTGGTGGACCGGGTGGCGGTGATGAACAAGGGCAGCATCGTCGAGCTGCAGAGCCGCGAACAGCTCTTTGCCGATCCCCAGCATCCCTATACGCGCATGCTGCTGGCCAGTGCACTGACGCCCGAACCGGGCCTGGGCATTCCGGCGCTGGCCGCAGCCGCATGATGTCAACCACAACGACTATCCCCGAGGAGGAGCAGCATGAGCAGAGCACAAGCCATCGCCGGCGTTGAAGCCTATTTCGATGACGGCCGTTTCATGGACACACTGAAACGCCGCGTGGCCATCCGCACCGAGAGCCAGGAAGCGGCCAGCCGTCCCATCCTCTACGACTACCTGCACCAGGAGATCACGCCCTTTCTGGAGACGCTGGGCTTTGCCTGCGAGGTGATCGACAACCCGCTGCCCGCGGGCAGTCCCTTCCTGATCGCCGAGCGCATCGAAGAGGGGGCCGCCTTCACCCTGCTGACCTATGGCCATGGCGACGTGGTGCGCGGCTATGACAAGCAATGGCGCGCCGGCCTGTCACCCTGGGAGATCGTGGTCGAAGGCGACCGCTGGTACGGTCGCGGCATCGCCGACAACAAGGCCCAGCACACCATCAACTTCGCCGCGCTGGAGGAGGTGATGAAGGTCCGTGGCGGCAAGCTGTGCTATAACGTCAAGCTGATCCTGGAAATGGGCGAGGAGACCGGTTCTCCGGGCTTGAATGCGGTCTGCCAGCGCTATGCGGAGCGTCTCAAGGCCGATGTCTTCATTGCCTCCGATGGGCCGCGTGTGAATGCGCCCACGCCGACCATGTTCCTGGGATCGCGCGGCGGCTGCAATTTCGATCTCAAGGTCAACCTGCGCGACGGTGGTCACCACTCGGGTAACTGGGGCGGGTTGTTGCGCAATCCCGGCGTGCGCCTGGCCAATGCGATTGCCTGCCTGGTCGATGAACGCGGCGCCATCCGCGTGCCGGGCCTGTTGCCGGCATCGCTGCCGCCCAGCGTGCGGCGCGCGCTGGCCGACGTGAAGCTGGGAGGCGGGCCGACCGACCCCGAGATCGATCCTGACTGGGGCGAGCCCGACCTGACCCCGGCCGAGCGGGTGTTTGGCTGGAACACCCTGGAAGTGCTGGCCTTCAAGACCGGTAATCCGGAAGCGCCGGTCAATGCCATCCCCGGTCATGCCAGTGCCCATTGCCAGATCCGTTTCGTGGTGGGCAGCGACGACGCACACTTCCTCGACCATATCCGCGCCCAGCTCGACGAACATGGTTTCGACGACGTGGAAGTGAGCCTGTCGGGCGTGCAGTTCGCCGCCACCCGGCTCGATCCGGATGATGAATGGGTACGCTGGGGCCTGGCCTCGCTGCAGGAGAGCAGCGGCAAGACGCCGACCCTGTTGCCCAACCTGGGCGGCTCGCTGCCCAATGACGTGTTCTCGCAGACCCTGGGCCTGCCCACCCTGTGGGTACCGCACTCCTATCCGGCCTGCTCACAGCACGCGCCCAACGAGCATATACTGGCCAGCGTTTCGCGCGAGTCGCTGCAGGTCATGGCGGGGCTGTTCTGGGATCTGGCAGAGCAGGGCAAGGACGTGCTGGCGCGCCGCGCTTCATCGGAGAAAAAATGAGCCATTCCCACGATCACACGCTGTGCGAGGTCGCCGACCTGCACGATATCCAGGATGAGATCACCGCCATCCGCCGCCACATCCACCAGCATCCCGAACTATCCTTCCAGGAAGTCGATACCGCCGCGCTGGTAGCGGCACGCCTGGAAGAATGGGGCTATGCCGTCACCCGCCACATCGGTGGCAACGGCCTGGTGGCGACCCTACGTGCCGGCAGCAGCACCCGCAGCATCGGCTTGCGCGCCGACATGGATGCCCTGCCGATCCAGGAAGAAACCGGCCTGGCCTGGGCCAGCTGCAAGCAGGGCGCCATGCATGCCTGCGGCCATGACGGCCATACCGCCATGCTGCTGGGCGCGGCCAGGCATCTGGCGCGCACCCGCCGTTTCGATGGCACCCTGAACCTGATCTTCCAGCCGGCCGAGGAAGCCGGCTTCGACAGCGGCGCCCAGAAGATGCTGGAGGATGGCCTCTTCGAGCGCTTCCCTTGCGATGCCATCTTCGGTATCCACAATCATCCGGGCGTGGCAGCGGGCACCTTCATGTTCCGCAGCGGCCCCTTCATGGCCGCCTGCGATACCGTCAAGATCCGCATCACCGGCCGTGGCAGCCATGCGGCGCGACCGCACCTGTCGGTCGATCCGGTGGTGGCCGCGGCCAGCCTGGTGATGGCCTTGCAGACGGTGGTCTCGCGCAATGTCGATCCCATGGAGACCGCCGTGATCACGGTGGGCAGCCTGCATGCCGGTCGCGCCTCCAACGTGATTCCCGAATACGCCACCATGGAGCTGAGCGTGCGCTCCTTCAAGCCGGAGGTGCGCGAGCTGCTGGAGCAACGCATCCGCGCCCTGGTGCAGACCCATGCCGAGAGCTATGGCGCGAAGGCCGAGATCGAGTACCTGCGCGGCTATCCGGTGCTGGTCAATAGCGACGCCGAGACCGCCTTCGCCCAGAGCGTGGCCGAGGAACTGGTGGGCGCGGACAAGGTGATCGCCCCCTTCGGGCCGATCGCCGGCAGCGAGGACTTCGCCTACTTCCTGCAACAGCGTCCCGGCTGCTTCCTGCGGGTGGGCAATGGCCAGGGCCAGCCCATGCTGCACAATGCCGCTTACGATTTCAACGATGACAACATCCCCGTCGGCGCAGCCTACTGGACCCGCCTGGTAGAACGCTGGCTGCCCGTCAAGCCGGGCTGACGGCCACTGTCGTAGCGCTTATGCCCAGGTTGCATAAGGGCATGACGAATGCTTACTTCCCGCCTGCGAGCTTCCTGGTTACAGTGCAGCTGTCTCCTCAAGACGTCCTGGACTTGGACATTCGAGCTTCGACCCGCCACGCGCAAGCCTGGCGGGTTTTCTTTTTTCCGGTCTGGGCTTGCGCTGCCACGTAACTATTGTGTGATCGAAATTGTTGGTGAATCGGCCAGCACTCAGGAATCGCCTGATGTGGCGCGCCTGCAATAAGACCCCGTTTCAGGAATTCCCCGATGTTCGCAGTTACGTGCAATGCCTACCATGGGAACCAATGAAACGCGGTCTTTTGCTCCGGAATCGATGCAGCTGTCGTATTGCCGAATTGCACGCAAGACCTTATCCACGAATTTCCAGGAGCTTGCCATGCACTTCGTCACCGAATCCATCCCGGGGGAAATCACCCTGATGTTCATCAGTTACCTGGTGTTTTGTACCGTGCTGATGTACCTGTTCGTCAAGACCGACAGCGAGTGGGGCAAGCTGGAAGTCTCGCTGGACGACCTGCCGCAGCGCGAACAGTATGCCAACAGTGTCGCCGCAGTGCGCTATGCCAGGCTGGAGCCGGAAAGCCGCTCCCTCTTCGAGAGTGGCCTGATCCGCCCGTCTCTGCAGCACTGCGCGCAGTATCACGATATCGATTGCACCTGCTTCATGAAGGAAGCGGGCAAAGAGGATTGAATGCTTGGGGGAAAGCCGGGTGAGTGTGCGGGAGCGGGGTTGCAAGTGTAGCAAGGGGTAGCAGGGTAGTAGGGGTAATGAGGGTAGTAGGGGTAGTAGGGGTAGTTGCAGCACGTTGTAGGTAGCAAGCAGTCGGTAGCAAGGCAGTACAGCAGCAGAAGTGGAAGTGGCAGTAGAAGTAGTTTCTCTTGAGGGTGGAACGGCAAGTCGCGAAGCCGCTTTTGTTCCAAAGCGCGCGTCACGCAACGGCGGCAGGCTTAGCCTGTCGCCGTGAAGCGGCCAAGCGGCTTGCCCGTTCTTTTCCATGCGAAAATAGCGGCATGCAAAGCTCTCATTCCTCCGCGCAGAACCTGCGCCCATTGATCCCCCTGACCGATTATCAACGCGTCTTCCGCGTCATCCACTCCGTGCTGCATAGCGTGGAGGCCGATATTCCGGCAGCCAGTTTCTTCTTTTCCGTCACCGCGGCACAGATCCTCAAGAAGTTCTACAAGCGCAATGCCTTCCCGGTGGCCGGGGCGGCGTTCTACCTGATCAACCAGGAGGGCGGCGGTGCGCTGTCCTTCGGTACCCTGGGTGAGGACGGCCAGTCCGTGGCCAGTACCCACGATGCCTTCCATGCCTGGGTGCAATGCGATGGCTATGCCCTCGATTTCATGGCGCCGGTGTTCCAGGAACTGCTGGACTCGGCCGGTCATCCGCTGCCGGTGCCGCGCCGCATGTTCCAGAAGGACCTGGGCCGCATGAGCCCGGCGGTACAGGCGCTGGCGGTGCCGGGCGACTTCTACCTGGCGCCCAACCTGGAACTGACGCGCGAGCTGCTGCAGCAGTTCATGGCCAAGAAGGCCCTGACCAACCTGTCGCAACTCTGCCTGGAATGGTTCCGCAAGCCGCCCAAGGCCATGCCGGACGATCTGGCCCTGCAGGGTGCCGATGGCGAGGTCTCGCGTATCCGCATCCAGCCGACGGCCATCGAAGGCGTCTGGTAATCTGCTCTGGTCTGATTTGATCTGATCGGGAAGTCGTGGAGGCGGATGCCTCCGAAGGGAGGGTGTGCTGGACGCGTGTCCAACACACCGTACGATCATGCATATCGGTTGCATGTACCGCACTAAGGTTCCTACTGTAGGTCACGGATGTGACGCCTTCATGACATTTTTCCCGGCGTCCTTTCTCCTCACTCTTTTTTACATTGGCGTAAATGTCCTGCGCGCAATGTCATGTCACGGTCACACGCCGCCGATAGACTTCGGCCTGTCTCCTCTGTACCTGTTGCAGATGTTTTGCCTGCGATGCGAGCGCATCGCAGGCTATTTTTTCCAGAATTCGTTTGTGCTTCAGCGCCCACGCCGGACAGTGGCGTCGTAACCCGGCAGTACGCACACGTGATGGAAGCCGCGATCCTCCCTTCCCGGTGGGTGCAAGCCTGCCGGTACGCGGCGCGGGGTGCGTCTCTCTTCTTGCTTCTTCATTTCTCCTCCTGCTTTTCACCCCCGCTGTTCACCCCCGCTGTTCACCTCTTGTCGATGGCCCGGCTGCTGCAAGCCTGCCCATTGGCTGTCAGTGTGCTGAATTTCCTTTTCATTCAATGACTTGCGACGCTTGCTAAGTGTTTTTCCACAGGCTTGCCACCAAAATATGTGGATATCCTGTCCATGCCGCCTCGTCACGCTGACGGTGCCTGGTCGTGAACAAGTGCTGCCACGCTTTGCATCCGCCATGGAAAAGTCATGAAAATCAAGCACTTGCCCGGCTTGCCAAGTGCTTGTCCACAGGCTTGCCACCAAAAAATGTGGATATCCCTTCACATAGTCGAGCAATGTGGACAATGCACTCGGGAATGGGCTCAAACACGCCAGAAAGTGGGCTGGAAAGCGCCCGCGAGCCACTTTGCCAGCCCCTGTTGCAGTGATGGAAAGTTGTTTGGAATCAATGCCTTGAGTCGCTTACCCAGCGCTTCTCCACAGGCTTGCCACCAGAAAATGTGGATATCCTCGCAAGCTGCTGCGGGCGCCGATCAGAAGGGCAATTGCCTATTTTTTGCCACCGTCTGGTGCTATGGGGAAATTTTCTTTCGAATCAAAGGCTTGGCTCGCTTACCCAGCGTTTCTCCACAGGCTTGCCACCAAAAAATGTGGATATCCTGATCATGCACGGGGACAAGTAGGGTGGCGGCATGGCCGTGCACCGACCTGCCCAGGTCTTGACCGCAATGCTGGCGTGAAAGGAAATGTGTTTGGAATCAATGGCTTGGGAGGCTTGTCAAGCGCTTGTCCACAAGCTTGCCCCCGGAAAGTGTGGATAAGGGCGCTTGATGCGCCATTCTCCGGGGGCGGGCGGGAGAATTGGGGATAAACCCGGGTCAGCTGTTGTCGGGCGCCTGGTAGGGCTCCACGCTGACCGCCTTCATGCTGTAGCTGGCGGCACCCATGGAGGAGTCGGAACGCTCCACCTTGATCACGCCACTGATCCACACGGCATCCATGGTCCGTACGTTCTTGATGGCCTTGGTGCTGCGCACATGGATGATCTGGTTGGCCGGTGGCGGCGGAACGTGGATGCAGGCGCCGAAATAGGGCACCAGCAGGAATTCCTTGAGCGCCTCACCCTCGCGGTCCAGCGACACCACGAAGCCGGGCAGGCGCACCGGTTTGCCTTCCATGCTGGCGTCCACCGGGGCATCCTTCCAGTACTTCTTGGCTTTCCACAGTGCCGCATCGGCGCGGGGGTCATCGTCGGTCAGTTGGTCCAGCTTGAGGCCCTTGAAGGGCGCCATCGGGTCCCAGTCCTTGGGGATGAGCGACTCCCAGGCGATTTCCTGGTAGCCGTTGACCATCTTGCCCGAGGCCTGATAGGGCTTGTCGGTCACGGTCGCGCTTTGCTGGAGGTGATCGCCGACCTGGTACTGGCCGCTGGAGGCGGCCGCCACGCCCGGCACGGTGCTGCCGGCATCGGCACGCGCGCTCACGCCCGGGACGGCGCCCGCCAGGGGCGCGCCGGGCGGCAATGCAGCCTGGGGTGCCGGCGCCGTCGGGGCAGGCGCCGCCTGCGCCTCGGAGTGGGCCATCAGGCGCACGCCGGTACCCACCAGCAGGCCGGCGGCGACGATGCCGCCTATCCAGTAGAGATTTTTCATGATGAGGCTTTCCAATCAGATTTTCGGCGTGAGGCCGTCGGACAGGCTCAGCCGATAGGCGCGCAGCCCCGGCAGGAGGCTGGCGAACATGCCGGCCAGCACCGTCCATAGCAGCAATTGTAATTCGCCTGCCGCCGGCCATGCAGGCTGCAGCGCGATGCCGAACTGCTGTGCCAGCAGCGGCCCCAGCGCCCACACCAGGGCGCTCAGCAGCAGCAGGCCTGTCACCACCCCGGCCAGCATCACGCCCAGGCCTTCGATGGACAGCAGCAGCAGCACGTCCAGCGGACGCGCCCCGACCGAGCGCAGGATCGCCAGTTCGCGCCGGCGCTCGCCCAGGCTGGCCAGGATGGCCGCCACCAGCCCGGCCAGGCCGACTACCACCACCATGCCCGAAACCACCAGCAGGGCGTTTTCACCGATGCCCACCACATCCCACAACTGGTCCAGCGCCACGCCCGGCAGCACGGCCATGAGGGGTTCCTTGAAGCCGTCGCCGTCGGCGATGTCACGCTGCAGGGCGAACACCCGGGCGCGGCTCTTCAGGCCCACCAGGACGGCGGTGATGCTGGTGGGGGTGAGGTTGAATTTCTTGACGAACTCGGCCGGGATATGCACCCCAGGCAAGGGGGCGCCACCCTCCCAGTCGAGGTGGATGGCTTGCATGCCATCGAGGCCGATGTGGACGGTGCGGTCCACCGGGGTCCCGGTGCGGGCCAGGATGCCGACCACCCTGAAGGGTTTGTCGGCGTGCTGGGTCAGGCCCATGCCGCCCATGCCGTGGGCCAGGATGATGACGTCGCCCAGCTTGTAGTGCAGCTTGTCGGCCACGTCCGCGCCCAGCACGGCATCGAAGACACCGGCGAAGGGCTGGCCCTGAGCCAGTTGCAGCGCTTGCCCGCCGCCATAGCGGAAGTGGGTGAAGTAGTCGCCATTGGTGGCCAGCACCGGGAAGCCACGGTGCGAATCGCCCAGCGAGATCGGGATGGTCCAGGCCACTGCCGGATTGCGCGCCAGCGCCTGGGCGCTGTCCCAGCCCATGTTGTTGGTGGCGCCACCGATGCGGAAGATGGCGTAGAGCATCAGCTGGATGGGGCTGGTGCGCGCACCCACCACCAGGTCGGTGCCGGAGACCGATTGCGAGAAGCCGGCGCGCACTTCATGGCGCACCCGTTCGATACCCAGCAGCATGGTGGTGGACAGGGCGATGGCCAGCAACATCAGGCCCAGCGTGAAACGGCGGTTCCAGGCACTTTTCGCGGCCAGGCGCAGCAGCAGCTTCATGCGGCCTCCTCGTGGCGCGCGGCGCGGTTGATGCTTTCCAGCGCCAGCAGGCGGTCGAAGCGTTCGGCCAGGCGCAGGTCGTGGCTGACGAAGACCAGTGCCGCGCCACCCTGCGCGCATTCGTGTTGCAGCAGGTCGAGGAAGGCTTGCTGGCGGTCGCTGTCCAGCGCCGAAGTTGGTTCGTCGGCGACGATGATCTCGGGACGGCCGATCAGGGCGCGCGCAGCGGCGACCCGTTGCTGTTGTCCGATCGACAGCTGCGTGACCGGGCGCGTCCATAGCGATGGCGCCAGGTCCAGCGCGCGCAGCAGGTGTTGCGCGACCTCGGTCAGCGTGGCGCCTTGCTCCAGGGCGCGGGCCTTGCGACTGGCCGAGAACTGGCAGGGCAGCAGCACGTTGTCGATGATGGAGAGATATGGCAGCAGGTTGAACTGCTGGAAGATGAAGCCGATGTGATCGACCCGGAAGCGGTCGCGACCCGCCGCCGGCAAGGCGTGCAGCGCCTGTCCCAGCACTTCCACGCGCCCGGCCTGCGGCACGATGATGCCGCCGATGGCCGCCAGCAGCGTGCTCTTGCCGCTGCCGCTCTTGCCGCTGACGAAGACATGCTCGCCGCTGGCCACTTGCAGGTGATCCAGTTCCAGTGCCGCGTGCGGCTGGCCGGGCCAGGTAAAGCTGAGTTCGCGCACCGCGATGGCGGGCGCCGGAGGAGGGGAGGTGGAGAGTGTCATTGCAAGGCGGGAGGGCTGCTCGGGAACGTCAACGTGGGGCGATGATAGCCCCTTGCGCTGTCAACGGCCTGACTGCCTTCCAGCCAGCCCGGTCGCCGCCAGCGCGACAGGGGGAATCAGTTCAGCGGGATGAGTGCGCTGCCCGGCACCAGTTGCACGGCACCCTGTTTCTTGGGGGTGGCCAGTTGCACGTCGATGCGCTGGAAGCCCGGGAAGGCGGCAAACAGCCCGGAGACGTCCACGGTATTGAGCGCACCGGGGCTGGCGCAGACCAGCGTGAAGTCGCCGTCCAGGTCGGCGTGGCCGTCGCCGGGCGCGTCCTGGGTGCTGGCAGGGGCTTTCTCACCGAGCAGGGCCGGTGCCAGCACGGCCGATTCCAGCTGGACCTCAGCCGGCTTGCACTGGGCGGCGGCATCGGTGGCAAAGATGCGGCCGACCTCACGCAAGGTCTTGGCGGCAGCGCGCACGGTGTCCTTGTCCTTGCCGCTGCTGGCGGCATGCTCGAAGCCGACCACGTTGATCAGCGGCGTATCCAGGTGCAGCGTCAGGGTATTGCCTTCCAGTGCCACATCCAGCTTGCCCACACCGTGTACATGGGCCGGATGGTTGCCGTGATGGTCGTGGGCATCGTCGGCCGCCATGGCGGGCAGGCAGGCCAGGGAAAGGAGCAGCAGGGGCAGGGTGGACAGGCGGGGCATGGACGGCTTTCTTGTGCTTGTTGAAAGAAGGAGGACGCAATGGTTCACGCTGGATGACTCGGCATTGTGAACCTGGCGCAGCAAAAAGATCAGCGTTGTTACAATCTGCAACAGGGTTGCATTATAATGCTGGTTTTCCCTGTTTCTGCAACTCGGTTGCGCAAGGGGGCGTCATATGGCGTCCGGCCTTGCTGGCGGCCCTGTTGCTTTCTTTTGTCAGGTTGCCTGCCGTGTCGGTTATCTCTCGTTTATTGTTCAAGCAAGGCGTGCTCGCCAGTCCCTGGTGGCAGCGCGTGCTGGTGGTTCTTCCCGTGGTGCTGCTGCTGTGGCTGGGCGTGCACTGGGCGCTGGGGGAGGGCTGACATGAATGCTGCCATTTCCCTGGAAAACCTGACCGTCAGCTACCGCCGTCATCCGGCCTTGCACCACGTCAATGGCGCCTTCGAGCGCGGTTCGCTGACGGCCATCGTCGGCCCCAATGGCGCCGGCAAGAGCACCCTGCTCAAGAGCATGCTGGGGCTGGTCCGTTGCAATGACGGCCGCGTCATCACCCATGTGCAGGCGCATCGCATCGCCTATCTGCCGCAACAGGCCGAGATCGACCGCAGCTTCCCGATCTCGGTGCTGGATTGCGTGCTGCTGGGCTACTGGCAGGCCAAGGGCAACTGGGGTGGCATCGATGCCGCCATGAGCGCGCGGGCGCGCCAGTCGCTGGCGGCGGTCGGCCTGGATGGCTTTGCCGAGCGGCCGGTGTCGAGCCTCTCGGTGGGGCAGTTCCAGCGGGTGCTGTTCGCGCGCATCCTGTTGCAGGATGCCGAGATCATCTTGCTGGACGAACCCTTCAATGCCATCGATGCCCGCACCACCGGTGACCTGTTGCGCATCATCTCGGCCTGGCATGCCGAGCGCCGTACCGTGATCGCGGTGCTGCACGACCACGACCAGGTGCGTCGCGCCTTCCCGCAGACCCTGCTGCTGGCGCGCAATGTGGTGGCCTGGGGCGATACCGCCGAGGTCATGTGCGAGGCCAACCTGCAACGCGCCCGCGCCATGGCCGAGGCGGTCGACGAGCACGCGCACATCTGCGAGGTCAGCGAGGCCGAGGTGCGGGCGCTGTCGCAGGAGCGTGAACATCTGCATGAGCATGAGCACGCCCACGGACATGCGCATTCCCATGCGCACGGTGGCCAGGTCAAGGGAGCTGCGCAATGAGTCTGCTGTCCTCCCTGCACCAGTTTGCCATCGAGCCGTTCCAGGAATTCTCCTTCATGCGCCGCGCCCTGGTAGCGGCCTTCGCGCTGGCGCTGGGCAGTGCCCCGCTGGGCGTGCTGCTCACCTTGCGCCGCATGAGCCTCTTTGGCGAGGCCCTGAGCCATGCCGTGCTGCCGGGCGTGGCGGTGGGTTTCATCTTCTTCGGCCTGTCGTTGCCGGCGCTGTCGGTGGGCGGTTTCGTCGCCGGCGTGCTGGTGGTGGCCATCGCCGGCTGGATCAGCCGCCATACCGAACTCAAGGAAGACGCCAGCCTGGCCGCCATCTACGTGGTGGCGCTGGCGCTGGGGGTGATCCTGATCTCGCGCCATGGCACCCAGCTCGATCTGCTGCACATCCTCTTCGGCAATGTGCTGGGTGTAGACAGCGAAGGTCTGGTCCTGATCGGTGGCGTGGCCAGCGCCAGCGTGCTGGGTATCGCGGCGCTCTATCGCGGCTTGCTGTTGGAGAGTTTCGATCCTTCCTACATGGCCGTGGGCGGTGGTCGCAGCGGCGGCGCCATCTACCAGCAGGTGTTCCTGATGCTGGTGGTGATGAACCTGGTGGCCTCGTTCCAGACGCTGGGTACCTTGATGGCCGTGGGCCTGATGATGTTGCCGGCGGTCTCGGCGCGGCTGTGGCACGACGCGTTGCCCGCGCAACTGTGCAACAGCGTCTTGCAGGCCGCGCTGGCCGGCTATGCGGGGCTGCTGATTTCCTATTACGCCTCGGTGCCGTCGGGTCCGGTCATCATCGTCTGCGCTGGTGTGCTCTATGCCGCCTCGCTGCTGCTGGCGCCGCGTGGCTGGCTGCCGCGCCTGCTGCGCCGGCCGCACCTGCAGGGCTGAATCCTTTTGCATCCTAATTCCGGAGTCTGCATGAAACTGTTTCGTCCCCTCTCTGCGCTGGCGGCCGTCCTGGCGCTGGCTGTGAACCTGTCGGCTTCGGCTGCCGAGCGCATTCCCGTGCTGGCCAGCTTCAGCATCCTGGGTGACATCGTCGCCAATGTCGGCGGCGATCGCATTGCCGTCACTACCCTGGTGGGGCCTGATGAAGACGCCCACGTGTTCCAGCCGGCGCCGGACGACATCAAGGCCGTCGCGCGCGCCCGTCTGGTGGTGGTCAATGGCCTGGGCTTCGAAGGCTGGATGGAGCGCCTGGCGCAGTCGGCCAATTATCGTGGCCCCATCGTGGTGGCCTCGGCTGGTATCAAGGCGCGCGAGCGCGTTGGCGACGATGAGCACGATCACGACCACGGTGGCGCCGATGGCCATCACGGCAAGGATGATCCGCATGCCTGGCAGGATCCGCAGAACGTGATCGTCTACACCCGTAACATCAGCGCTGCCCTGGCCAAGCTGGACCCGGCCGGCGCCGAGGTCTATCGCAAGAATGGCGAAGCCTATGTGGCCAAGCTGCAGGACCTGGATAGCTGGGCACTGCGCCAGTTCGCGCAGATTCCCGATGCCAAGCGCAAGGTGATCACCTCGCACGATGCCTTCGAGTATTTCGGTGCGCACTACAAGGTGCGCTTCCTGGCCGCGCAGGGCGTGTCCACTGACAGCGAGCCCAGCGCGCGCGAAGTGGCGACCCTGATCCGCCAGATCCGCAGCGAAAAGATCCGCGCCCTGTTCTTCGAGAACATGAGCAATCCCAAGCTGCTGCAGCAGATCTCCCGCGAATCCGGCACCGCGCCGGGCGGCAAGCTGTATGCCGATGCCCTCTCCAAGGCCGGTGGCCCGGCCCCGGACTATCTGGCGCTGATGCGTTACAACATCACCCAGCTGTTGGACAAGATCCGCCTGAACTGATCCTCCGGGTCCGCGCGCCACGGGGCAGGGCCAAATCGCGTATGCTTGTGGCCCGCGCGCCGGCTATCATGCCGGCGCCAGCCACCATCATTCCCGAGGAGAAGACCAGCATGAGCACCATCACCGTCGTAGCGATCATCACCGCCAAGCCCGGCCAGCGCGAGCAACTGCTCGCCATCGCCCGCGCCAACCTGGCGGCCGTGCGTGCCGAGGAGGGCTGCATTGAATATGGTCTGGTGGTGGATGTCGACGGTTTCGGCCCCAACCAGGCGCCGATGGGTCCGGACACCTTCGCCTTCGTCGAGAAGTGGGTCGATGAAGACGCGCTGCGCCTGCACTTCACCCTGCCGCACATGACCGACTACCGCGACAAGTCCAAGGACCTGATCGCCGACCGCAAGGTGCATGTACTGAAGTCGGCTGACTGAGTTCGCAGCCCAGGCAGTATCACCCCGGCGCAGTCTCAATACTCGCCGGGGAAGTCCGCCGGCCAGGTCTGCTGCGGATCAAACGGGGACGCCTGTCCCATCTGCTTCAACCACAGGATGAAGGTCTTCAGGGCCGGATTGGTCTCGGCACTGCCGCGATACAACATGTGGTAACCCTCCCCATGCAGCACCGTCTCTGGAAACAGCCGGATCAATCGGCCTTGTGCCAGGTCGTCTTCCACCAGCGCCAGCGTGCCCATGACCACCCCCTGGTCAGTCGTTGCCGCCTGCAGGCTCAGGAAGGAGTGTTCATAGACCGTGCCCGGCATCTTGCGGCGCACCGGTACCCCGGCCTTGCCCAGCCACTGCGCCCAGGCCGCCGGACGGCTGGACAGGTGGATCAGCGGTACCTCGACGAAATCACGCGGCACCCGGATCGGGTGGCTTTCCAGGAAGTGGGGCGCCGCCAGCGGCACCGAGACATCATCCAGGAAGCGTTCACATTCGTAGCCGCCGCGCTCCAGCGGGCTGCGCCAGATGATGACGTCGAAGGGATCCTTCACATCCTCGAAATACTCCGACATGGTGGTCGTCACCCGCACCTCGATGCGCGGGTTGTCGATCTGGAACTGCGACAGGCGCGGGATCAGCCAGCGCATGGCCACCGATGGCGCGGCAATGAGGCGCACCACGCGGCTCTTGCCGGCCAGGGAAAGTTGTTCGGCGGCAAGGGCGATGCGATCCAGGCTGGCCTTGACCTCGGCATAGAAGGCCAGCGCCGCTTCCGTGGGTTCTACGCCACGCGACTGACGTAAAAACAACGGTTGTTCGAAATACTCTTCCAGCGATTTGATCTGCTGGCTGACGGCACTATGGGTGATGAAGAGTTCATGCGCAGCCAGCGTCAGACTGCGCGTGCGCACGGCCGCTTCGAATACCCGGAGGGCCTTGAGTGGGGGAAGCGAAGCAGGCATGATGTAAGAAAAACTTATATTGGTGTCGGAAAATGTTGCTTTGCAAAAGGCGAGTGCGACCTTATTCTTCAATCACCGAAACGTTTAACAGAAAGAAGTGATCATGAACTCCGTGAGTATATTGGCAAAAGATGCCGGTTTTTCTAACAATTTGCGCTCGCTGGTCGAACTGGTGAAGTTTGCTGTGCAGCAAGTCATCTCGGCCCATGCCTTGAAGCCCGTGCGCAATGACGCCGCCGAACTGCAAGACGCTGCCTACTTCGAAGGCGTGGCTGACCATGTCGACCTGGAAAACCGCCTGCGCCAGCTGGAAAACAGCCACCTGCACGCCGTCTGGAAGCTGCAATCGCAGATCTGAGACCGCCCGTCGCTGGCAGTCGAGCAAGACCAGGCCTGATGCGCCTGACGTAGAAAATGAAGAGACCGGTTCCGTATGGTCGGGACCGCAGGCGGCAAGAAGCCGCAAGCAAATGCATCACCGGGCAGTCTGGCGCCGTCGATCCGATCGAGATGATCCGGTGCCTTGCCAGCAGTGCCCCCATCCCCGCCTCCGCGGGGATTTGTCGTTTACGGCGCAACGCAGCACGACCGGGCAATCCTCGCACGATCCTCACACCCCGTATTCCCGCGTCCTGAAAGTCGATCAAAATTGGCAGCATGTCGTTCGAAAGCCCTGATATATTGATTTCAGGGAAAGGCTTGTGTTGCTGTTCTTACAGTTTCGCATCGACCAAAAATGGGGGGATACACCATGCTGTCTTCGCTACGCGCACGACTGATCGTCATCTGCGTCCTCATCGTGGCTTTCGCCATGATCGTCCTCAGTGCCGCCAATATCTATACGGTGCGCAGTGACACGCTGGAAGCCATTTCCGGCGAGACGCAACAACTCACCGAAAGCTACGCCGCCAATATCACCGACTGGGTGCGCAGCAAGCGCATCATCACCGGTGCCATGAAGCAGGCCCTGAAGCAGAGCGACGTGCTGCCCATCGTCGCCGCGGCCCAGGAAGCCGGCGCCTTCGACGATGCCTACATCGGCTATCCCGACAAGCGCATGCTGGCGCTGCACCCGATGCCGCCGGGCTACGATCCGACCGGGCGTCCCTGGTACAAGCAGGCGGTGGACGCCGGCAAGCCGGTGCTGACCGCGCCCTATGTGGATGCCTCCACCGGCAAGCTGGTGGTGACCTTCGCCGAACCGGTGGGGGGCAAGGACAGCCTGCAGGCGGTCCTGGGCTCGGACGTGCAGCTGGACAACGTGGTGCGCACCGTGGCCGGCATCAAGCCCACCCCGGCCAGCTTTGCCTTCATCGTCGGCAAGGACGGCGTCATCATCACCCATCCCAACAAGGAACTGGCCTTGAAGCCAGTCTCCACGCTGGACCAGACCCTCAGCGCACAATCGCTGGCCGGCATGAAGCAGGGCGGCGACGCCACCATTGGCGGCATCCGCTACCTGCTCTTTACCCAGCCCATCGAGAACACCGACTGGTCGCTGGTGGTGGCGCTGAACTATCGTGAAGCGACCCACGCCATCCGCGCCCTGATGACGCTCTCTGCCGTGTTGGCGGTGCTGGCCATCGTGGCCGCCGCCATCCTGCTGACCTTCACCATCACCCGCCTGCTGCGCCGCCTGGGTGTGGTGCGCAATGCCATGGAAGAGATTGCCTCGGGGGATGGCGACCTGACTCGGCGCCTCGATACCAGCGGCAAGGATGAACTCTCGCAGATCTCGCGCGCCTTCAATCACTTCGCCGACAAGATCTCACGCACGCTGCTGGACATCCGTCGCGCCAGCGAATCGGTGAAGGTGTCCTCCAGCGAGATCGCCAGCGGCAACATGGACCTCTCGGCCCGTACCGAGCAGCAGGCCGGCTCCCTGGAAGAAACCGCCTCGGCCATGGAAGAGTTGACCTCCACCGTCAAGCAAAACGCCGACAATGCCCGCCAGGCCAATCAGCTGGCGGTATCGGCCTCGGATGTGGCCGTCCATGGCGGCCAGGTGGTGGGGCAGGTGGTGGAGACGATGAACTCCATCAACGAGTCCTCGCGCAAGGTGGTCGATATCATCAGCGTCATCGACGGCATCGCCTTCCAGACCAATATCCTGGCCCTGAACGCTGCCGTGGAAGCCGCGCGTGCCGGCGAGCAGGGGCGCGGGTTTGCGGTGGTGGCGTCGGAGGTACGTTCGCTGGCGCAGCGTTCGGCCACGGCAGCCAAGGAGATCAAGGGCTTGATCGATGATTCGGTGCAGAAGGTGGAAACCGGTAGCCAGCTGGTGGCGCAGGCCGGTTCGACCATGACCGAGGTGGTGTCCAGCGTGCGGCGTGTCACCGACATCGTCGGCGAGATCAGTTCGGCCAGCCAGGAGCAGAGTGCCGGCATTGCCGAAGTGGGCAATGCGGTCACCCTCATGGATGAAGCCACGCAGCAGAATGCGGCGCTGGTGGAAGAGGCGGCAGCGGCGGCCAAGTCCCTGCAGGAGCAGGCAGAGCAACTGGCGGCCGTGGTGGCTGGCTTCAAGCTCGATGAAAGCGGTGGTGCGCGGCCGACGACGCCGCCGCGCGCTGCTGCGGCATCGGCACCGCCGCCACCGCCACCACCACGTAGTGGCCCGGTCAACGTGACACCCAAACCGGCCGCCTTGAAGGCCAAGCCTGCTGCCAAGCCGGCCCTGCAAGCCGCGCCTGCTGAGCAGCCCAAGCATGCCGCCACGCCCAAGGCACCGCCCGCCAAGAGCGGCGCCGACGATTGGGAAGAGTTCTAGGCGCGCTTCTTCAGCAGATGCATGGCGCCGAACAGCGCCTGCATCCCGCTGTGCTCGATGAAACTGAGATTGTAGGGATGCTCGGCCACGGCGCGGGGGAATTGCTCCACCAGCGGCAGGCTATGCAACTGCTCGGCGATCTTGCCCCACAGGACGAGCGTGGGCAGCGTTGCGCCCTGCGCCTGGCCATGGGCGGCCAGGGTGCGCAAGACGGTTTCGAAGAAGGGTTTCCAGGCCCGCGCATCCTTCACCGGCGCCACATGGGCGCGGAACACCAGGCTGGCGTTGAGCAGCAGGAAGCCCTGGGCCGTCAGGTTGTCCTGCAGGTCGGCGAGCGTCTGGATCGTGCCGCCTGCATCGGCCTGCGCCTGCGCGGAGATCCCGGCCAGTGCGTCGCCGCTGGTGTTGCCGGCCTGTAGCGCGCCATCGGCGACCAGCAGCATCTTCATGAAGTTGCGCAGCGATGTGGCGCGATTGACCTGCTTGGACAAGCCCTTCTCGGACCACAGCGAACCCACCGCGCCATCCATGAAGCACACCCCGGTGGCGCTGGCCGCGCGCGGGTAGGGGCCTTCGCCCACCAGCACGTAGCGCACCTGGTCCATGGGTTGGGTGAAGGCGGCGAACAGGCGTCCCTCGGTGGGCAGGTAGTCGTCCTTGGCCAGTATATCCAGATAGGCCGGATCGGCCTGGGCGATCGCTTCCAGGCCCGCGCGCAGGGCGGCGTGCCAGGAAGGGTGGGCGGTCTGGATCAGGCCCAGCAGCTCAGCCGGGAGGGAAACGGAAGGGGTGGTCATGGAAGAGGGGGCGTGCCGCCATATCGATAAAGTGGCGGCATTGTATACCGCCCCCTCCCGGGCCGGCGGTGATTACGCCGCCGCCGTGTCGCTGCCCGGTGCGCCGAAGAGCTGCTGCTTGAGCACATGCAGCTGGTCGCGTGCCGCGGCGGCTTTCTCGAACTCCAGGTTCTTGGCGTGTTCCTGCATCTGTTTCTCCAGGCGCTTGATCTCCTTGCTGATCTGCTTCTCGCTCATGGATTCGTAGTTCTTCTGCTCCTGCGCGACCATCAGTTCGCTGCGTGCCTGGGCCGGGTTGAAGACGCCGTCGATGAGTTCGCGGATCTCCTTCTTGATCCCGGTGGGGACGATGCCGTTGGCCTCGTTGAAGGCCATCTGCTTGGCGCGGCGGCGCTCGGTCTCGCTGATGGCCTTGTGCATGGAGTCGGTCACCACGTCGCCATACAGGATGGCCATGCCGTTGAGGTTACGGGCGGCGCGGCCGATGGTCTGGATCAGGCTGCGCTCGGAACGCAGGAAGCCTTCCTTGTCCGCATCCAGGATCGCCACCAGCGACACCTCGGGAATATCCAGGCCCTCGCGCAGCAGGTTGATGCCCACCACTACGTCGAAGGTGCCCAGGCGCAGGTCGCGGATGATTTCCACGCGTTCCACCGTGTCGATGTCGCTGTGCAGGTAGCGCACCTTGATGCCATTGTCGGAGAGGAACTCGGTCAGCTGCTCGGCCATGCGCTTGGTCAGCGTGGTCACCAGCACGCGCTCGTCGCGGGCGATGCGGTCGTTGATCTCCTGCATCAGGTCGTCCACCTGGGTGGTGGCCGGGCGCACCGCGATGATGGGGTCGACCAGGCCGGTGGGGCGCACCACCTGTTCCACCACCTGGTCGGCATGGGTCTTTTCGTAGTCGGCCGGGGTGGCCGAGACGAAGATGGTCTGGCGCATCTTCTTCTCGAATTCATCGAACTTCAGGGGCCGGTTGTCCAGCGCCGAGGGCAGGCGGAAACCGTAGTCCACCAGGTTCACTTTGCGCGCGCGGTCGCCGTTGTACATGCCGTTCAACTGGCCGATCAGCACGTGCGACTCGTCCAGGAACATCAGCGCATCCGGCGGCAGGTAATCCACCAGCGTGGGCGGCGGGTCGCCCGGCTTGCCACCGGAGAGGTGGCGCGAGTAGTTCTCGATGCCCTTGGTGAAACCGATCTCGGTCATCATCTCCAGGTCGAAGCGGGTGCGCTGTTCCAGGCGCTGTTCCTCGATGAGCTTGTTTTCCTTGCGGAAGAATTCGAGGCGGTCGCGCAGCTCTTCCTTGATGGTCTCGATGGCGCGCAGGACCGTGGAGCGCGGCGTCACATAGTGCGAGCCGGGATAGATGGTGAAGCGCGGGATCTTCTGGCGCACCCGGCCGGTGAGCGGGTCGAACAGCTGCAGGCTGTCGATCTCGTCGTCGAAGGTCTCGATACGCACCGCCAGTTCGGCGTGCTCGGCCGGGAACACGTCGATGGTGTCGCCGCGCACGCGGAAGGTGCCACGGCCGAAGTCGGTCTCGTTGCGGCTGTACTGCATCTGGATCAGGCGGGCGATGACGTCGCGTTGCGAGACCTTGTCCTTGGCCCGCAGGGTCAGGATCATCTGGTGGTATTCGCTGGGGTTACCGATACCGTAGATGGCCGAGACGGTGGCTACGATGACCACGTCGCGCCTTTCCATCAGCGACTTGGTGCAGGACAGGCGCATCTGCTCGATATGCTCGTTGATCGAGGAATCCTTCTCGATGAACAGGTCGCGCTGGGGCACGTAGGCTTCCGGCTGGTAATAGTCGTAGTAGCTGACGAAGTATTCCACCGCATTGTGCGGGAAGAACTCGCGGAACTCGCTGTAGAGCTGCGCGGCCAGCGTCTTGTTGGGGGCGAACACGATGGCCGGGCGGCCCAGCCGGGCGATCGTGTTGGCCATGGTGTAGGTCTTGCCCGAGCCGGTCACCCCCAGGAGCGTCTGGTAGAACAGGCCGTCATGGACGCCCTCGACCAGCTTGTCGATGGCGGCCGGCTGGTCGCCGGCCGGCGGGAAGACCTGGTAGAGCCGGAACGGCGAATCCGGGAAGGTGATGAACTTGCTCTCGTCAAGTTCGTGCGCAATGGTAGTCAGTTCAGCCATGGTGGGAGTCACCTGTACGGGTGGAGTGGGCCATTGCAGTGCAGATGCCGCCGCCGGGTGGGTGTTGCAGGCAGGCAATGCAAGGGCGCGAATGTTCATCAAATGCTGCCGACATGTCCAGCTTCAAGCCTGGTCTGGGGCGCAAATTGCCGCCGGATATGTCTTTTGTGCATGGATTCATGCAGATTCAGCTGGCTTTTACACCTGCCTGTATCTGTGATTGGGCGGCCACATTTGTTAGAATGCAGTGTTGCAAATCGGTGCATGTCCTGCCTTTCCGATGTGCATCCTTCCCTTTCTGCAGCGCTTTGTTGCAGCTAACTTTTCATGTTATCACGATGAACGCACCTGTCTCTGCCTCCCTGTTTTCCGCCATCGAAATGGCGCCGCGCGACCCCATCCTGGGCGTCACCGAAGCCTACAACGCCGACCAGAACCCGGCCAAGACCAACCTGGGCGTGGGCGTGTACTACGACGACAACGGCAAGGTGCCCCTGCTGGAGTGCGTGAAGAAGGCCGAGGCCGAGCTGGCGGCCAAGCTGGCCCCGCGTACCTACCTGCCCATCGACGGCCTGGCCACCTATGACCGCGCCGTGCAGGAGCTGGTCTTCGGCGCCGGCAGCGCCGTGGTGACTGAAAAGCGTGCGATCACCGTGCAAGCCCTGGGCGGCACGGGTGCCCTGAAGCTGGGCGCCGACTTCCTGAAGCACTTCTCGCCGGCCGGCACCGAAGTCTGGATCAGCGATCCGAGCTGGGAAAACCACCGCGCCCTGTTCGAGATGGCCGGCTTCAAGGTCAACGCCTATCCCTACTATGACCCGTCCACCCGCGGCGTGAACTTCACCGGCATGCTGGATGCCCTGAAGACCATGAAGGCTGGCTCGGTCGTGCTGCTGCACGCCTGCTGCCACAACCCGACCGGCGCCGACCTGACCGCCGACCAATGGACGCAAGTCATCGAAGTGGTGACCGCGCGCGGCCTGGTGCCGTTCCTGGACATGGCCTACCAGGGCTTTGGCGACGGCATCGAGGAAGACGGCAAGGTGGTGCGTCGCTTCGCTGAAGCCGGCGGCCCGCTGTTCGTGTCGAACTCGTTCTCCAAGTCCTTCTCGCTGTATGGCGAGCGCGTCGGCGCACTGTCGATCGCTGCCGCCAGCGCCGAAGAAGCTGCCCGCGTGCTGTCGCAACTCAAGCGCGTGGTCCGTACCAACTACTCCAACCCGCCGATCCACGGTGGCCAGGTGGTCGCGACCGCCCTGGCATCGCCTGAACTGCGCAAGCTGTGGGAAGACGAACTGTCCGAGATGCGCGTGCGCATCCGTGAAATGCGTCAGCTGCTGGTGGTCAAGCTGAAGGAAAAGGCCCCCGGCCACAACTTCGACTTCGTCAACACGCAACGCGGCATGTTCTCCTACTCCGGCCTGACCAAGGCCCAGGTGGATCGCCTGCGCAACGAGTTCTCGATCTACGCCGTCGACACCGGTCGTATCTGCGTGGCCGCACTGAACAGCAAGAACATCGACGTGGTGGTGGATGCCATCGCCAAGGTGCTGTAATTCCCGTCTGAATGTCAGGCAGCGGAAACCGGTTTTCCCTATGAGAAAATGCGGTTTCCGCGAAAAAAGTTTTGACATGAAGTAAAAATCGCGTCATAATCTTTTTCTCAGCTGTTCCCTGATAGCTCAGTCGGTAGAGCGACGGACTGTTAATCCGCAGGTCCCTGGTTCGAGTCCAGGTCGGGGAGCCAAAGAATGCGAAGGCCTCGCAAGCAATTGCGGGGCCTTTTCAATTAGTGTGAGGCTGCTGTATTTGGTCTCACGCAAGGGCGGCAGGGCTATGCCGCCACGATGCAGAACGATGTAAAAAATTTCTTTTTGCCACTCTGGTAATTCTGAAAAAATCGTTTATAATCGCGCCCTCAATTGATCCCTGATAGCTCAGTCGGTAGAGCGACGGACTGTTAATCCGCAGGTCCCTGGTTCGAGTCCAGGTCGGGGAGCCAAAATTCGAAAGCCTCGCAAGTTTCTTGCGGGGCTTTTTTGTTTTTTGGCGCCGCACTGGCATGGGGCAAAGTCTGTCTGGTGCTACGCGGATTGCGCTGGACACTAGCGCGATTGAGCCAATTTCTGGCGCATCATCCCCACCGCCCAGCGGTGCTTGAGCTGCCGTGCATTGAGTCCCCCAAACGCTGCTAGAATCGGCATCCCCTTCGAACAGCCAGGACATTCCCATGAGCGAACCCATTCGTCTGACCCAGTACAGCCATGGTGCCGGTTGCGGCTGCAAGATCTCGCCCCAGGTGCTGGAGGTGATCCTCGCCGGCAGCGGCGCCCAGCATCTGGACCCCAAGCTGTGGGTGGGCAATGCCTCCCGCGACGACGCCGCCGTCTATGCCATCGACGACGAGCGCGGCGTGGTCTCGACCACCGATTTCTTCATGCCCATCGTCGACGATCCCTTCGACTTCGGCCGCATCGCCGCCACCAATGCCATCAGCGACATCTACGCCATGGGCGGCGACCCGCTGATGGCCATCGCCATCCTCGGCTGGCCGGTCAATGTGCTGGCGCCGGAAGTGGCGCGAGAAGTGGTGCGCGGCGGCCGCGCTGCCTGTGATGCGGCTGGTATCCCGCTGGCTGGAGGCCACTCCATCGACGCGCCTGAGCCCATCTTCGGCCTGGCCGTGACCGGCGTGGTCGACAAGCGCAACATGAAGCGCAATGACACCGCCACGGCCGGTTGCCTGCTCTATCTCACCAAGCCACTGGGCATCGGCATCCTCACCACCGCCGAGAAGAAGGGCAAGCTGCGCACCCAGGACGTGGGCGCGGCCCGTGACTGGATGTGCAAGCTGAACCAGCCCGGCAGCCGCTTCGGCAAGCTGGCCGGGGTGACCGCCATGACCGATGTGACCGGCTTCGGCCTGCTGGGGCATCTGGTTGAGATGTGCGATGGCAGCGGCGTCACGGCCCGTATCGAGTATGCGCGGGTGCCCGGCCTGCCGGGTGTGGCGTATTACCTGGGCGAGGGCTGCGTGCCGGGTGGCACGCAGCGCAATTTCGAGAGTTACGGCAGCAAGATCAGCCCTCTGAGCGAGAGCCAGAAGCACCTGCTGTGCGATCCGCAAACCAGTGGCGGCCTGCTGGTGGCGGTACGGCCTGAGGCCAATCCCGAATTCCTCGCCACGGCGGCCGCGCTCGGGCTGGAGCTGGCCCCCATTGGCGAACTGGTGGAACGACAGCGCTACGCGGTCGAGGTGCTCTGATGCTGGATATCCCGCCCAGCCGCGCGCTGTTCATCGCCGATACGCCCATGCTGGATGCGCGGGCGCCGGTGGAGTTCGGCAAGGGCGCTTTCCCGACCGCAGTGAACCTGCCGCTGATGAATGACAGCGAGCGCCGTGAAGTCGGCCTGCGCTACAAGGAGCAAGGCCAGCAGTGCGCCATCGAGCTGGGCCACCAACTGGTCAGCGGGGCGGTCAAGGAGGCGCGCATCGCGGCTTGGGCCAGGTTTGCACAGGAACATCCGGAGGGTTGCCTCTACTGCTTCCGCGGCGGCCTGCGCTCACAGATCACTCAGCAGTGGCTTAAAAGCGAGGCCGGTATCGCCTATCCGCGCGTGGCCGGCGGTTACAAGGCCATGCGCCATTTCCTGATGGAGGCCATCGAGGACGCCCTGGACCGTTTTTCCTTTGTGGTGGTGGGCGGAATGACCGGCTGCGGCAAGACGGACGTGCTGCTACAACTGGACAATGCGCTGGATTTGGAAGCCTATGCCAACCATCGTGGTTCCAGCTTCGGCAAGCGCGCCAGCCCGCAGCCCTCGCCCATCGATTTCGAGCACAGGCTGGCGATTGCTCTCATCAAGTTGCAGGACCAAGGTCATCACTGGTTTGCGCTGGAAGACGAGAGCCGCCTCATCGGCGCCTGTGCCTTGCCGCTGGCCCTGCACCAGCACATGCAGAGCCTGCCCATGGTCTGGCTGGAAGACAGCCGGGAGGGGCGGGTCGAGCGCATCTTGCGCGATTACGTCAGCGGCTTGTGTCAGGAATATATGGTGCTCGATCCGCACCATGGCTTCGAGCGCTATCGCGCCCATCTGCTGGCCGCGCTGGGCAAATTGCTCAAGCGCCTGGGCGACCAGCGCTACCGGCGTCTGCTACAACTGATGGAAACGGCGCTGGTGCGCCAGGAGAAGGATGGCGTGGTCGACCTGCACCGCGCCTGGATCGAGGCCTTGCTGGCCGAATACTACGACCCCATCTATGCCTTCCAGCGGGAGGCCAAGCGCTCCCGCCTGCTGTTCGCAGGCAGCCAGGCCGAGGTGGTCGGCTTCCTGCGCCAGTACCGGCCCTAGTCAGAGCAGGGCTACGGCCGCCAGCCCGCTGGCCGCGCCGATCACCATGGTCAGCAGGGTGACGGTCATCAATACCCTGGGCGTGAAGGATTGCCGCAGCATCAGCAGCGATGGCAGGCTGATGCTGGGCAGGGTCATCAGCAGCGCCACGGCCGGACCTACGCCCATGCCCAGCGACAGCATCGATTGCACGATGGGGATTTCGGCCGCGGTCGGGATCACGAATAGCGTGCCGACCACGGCCAGCGCCACGATCGATCCCAGGCTGTTGCCCATGGAGGCATCCACCTGCGGGAACAGCCATACCCGTGCCGCACCCAGCGCCAGCACCACGACGATGTAGATCGGCATGGTGCTCCAGAACAGTTGCCAGAGCTTTGCGCCCCAGCGCAGCAGGAAGGGGCGGTCATCCTCGGACGGCAGGTCGCCGGCGGCGGCCACCGCATCCACGGTCGCCTGCGGCAGCGCATCGGCTTGCGCCACGCGCTGTGCAATGAGCGATACACCCACTACGAGCAATAACCCCGCCACCAGGCGCAGCGCGGCGAAATCCCAGCCCAGCACGAAGCCCATGAACACCAGCGTGGCCGGATTGAGCACCGGGTTGGCGATCCAGAAGGCCAGCGCGGCGCCGACCGACACCTGCTGGCGGCGCATGCCGGCCACCACCGGCGCGGCGCAGCAACTGCACATCATGCCGGGCAGGGCGAACAGGCCGCCGCGCAGTGTCGAGCCCAGGCCAGCCTGGCCGAACACGCGCAGCAGCCAGTCGCGCGGCACCAGCACCTGTACCAGCGAACCCAGCAGCACGCCCAGTACGGCAGCCTTCCAGATGGCCAGGAAGTAGACCCCGGCATATTCCAGCGCGGCCGACCAGGGGGCGGTCGGCGCATTGGCAAGGATGGAGCCGCCGATGCTGTGCTTGTCGGCGGCCACGAAGGATTTCAGATAGTAGGGCGACCACTTCACATAATAGAGGCCGATGGCCGCCACCAGTACGAACAACAACGGCTTGACCCAGGCGGAGGCGCCGCGCGGGGCCGACGGCAGGGAGGGGGAGGAATTCATGGAAAGTCCGGCAAAATGAAGAATGCGCGCATGATACCTGTGGCGCGGCGCGGCGTCAGGGCTACGGCCAGCTGCGCGAGACATGTCGTACAACTTCCACAACGGACGGCCTGGTTTTCCTGCGCCATATCGCCAGCCAGCACTGCCGCATTCGGCACTTGCGTCCGCTTCGCGTCCTGTTATACTGCGCTTGCTGTTGTATGACGTCTTATAACAATTCAACCGATACCCATAACAATACGTCACAAGATGTCCGCCCTTGCCGGGCAGGCGCCGGAAGACGAGTCGAGATCTGGAGAGAAAATTGTCCCAAAGCAAGTCTGCCGGAGCGGTCGCTGGCGCAGTCAAGCCCAGCCACGTCCGATACCTGATCCTGTTCCTGCTGTTCGTGGTGACCACGGTCAACTATGCCGATCGCGCCACGCTGTCCATTGCCGGTTCGGCCATGAAGACCGAGTTGTCGCTGGACCCGGTGACCATGGGCTACATCTTCTCGGCCTTCAGCTGGGCCTATGTGCTGGCGCAATTGCCGGGCGGCTGGCTGCTGGATCGCTTCGGCTCCAAGAAGATCTACATGTGGAGCATCGGCCTGTGGTCTTTCTTCACCATCCTGCAAGCCGGTGTGACCTGGATGAGTACGGCGGCAGCGGTGGTTTCGCTGTTCGTGCTGCGTTTCATGGTCGGCCTGGCAGAGGCCCCGTCCTTCCCGGCCAACGGCCGTATCGTGGCCGCCTGGTTCCCGACCAAGGAGCGCGGTACCGCCTCGGCCATCTTCAACTCGGCGCAGTATTTCGCGGCCGTGCTGTTCACGCCGCTGATGGCCTGGATCGTCCACGCCTTCAGCTGGCACCATGTCTTCACCGTCATGGGCGTGGTCGGCATCCTGCTGGCCATGATCTGGGGCAAGATCATCTATAGCCCCAAGGATCACCCGCTGATCAATGCCGCCGAGCTGGAGCACATCGAGTCCGGTGGCGGCCTGGTCGACATGGACAACAAGAAGGTGGCCGCGCCGGCGCCCTCCAACAAGGGCAAGGGCTACATCAAGCAACTGCTGAGCAACCGCATGCTGCTGGGTGTGTATATCGGCCAGTACTGCATCAACGTAATCACCTATTTCTTCCTGACCTGGTTCCCGGTGTATCTGGTGCAGGAGCGTGGCATGTCCATTCTCAAGGCCGGCTTCGTGGCCTCGATCCCGGCGGTGTGCGGCTTCATCGGCGGCGTGGTAGGGGGCATGATCTCGGACCGCCTGATCAAGAGCGGCCTGTCGGTCACCTGGTCGCGCAAGATCCCCATCGTGGGTGGCATGCTACTATCGATGACCATGATGCTGTGCAACTACGTCGAGGCCCAGTGGATGGTGGTGGCCATCATGGCGCTGGCCTTCTTCGGCAAGGGCGTGGGCGCACTGGGCTGGGCCGTGGTGGCCGATACCGCACCCAAGCAGATCGTGGGCTTGTCCGGTGCCCTGTTCAACATGTTCGGCAACGTCGCCGGCATCACCACGCCCATTGTGATCGGCTACATCCTCAAGGAAACCGGCTCCTTCTCGGGCGCCCTGGTGTTCGTGGGAGTCAATGCACTGGTCACCGTGATCAGCTATCTTGTGATCGTCAAGGAAATCAAGCGCGTCGAACTGAAGGACGCCTGATCCGCACACCGGCGGCCAGTGCCTGCAAGCGGGCCGCCATTTCGTTTGAAGCATTCTGTCGTATGGGAACTTAGCATGAGCACCGATACCGTCTCCAGCCAGGCCTCCACGCCGCGCTACATCATGATGAATGACACGGACAACGTGGCCATCGTCGTCAACGACGGCGGCCTGCCGGCCGGCACCGTCTTTCCGGATGGCCTGACCCTGGTCGACCGCGTCCCCCAGGGCCACAAGATCGCCCTGCGCGATCTCAAGGAAGGCGAGGCCATCGTCCGTTACGACGTCGCCATCGGCTACGCCGTGCGTGATATCCCCAAGGGCAGCTGGATTGAGGAGTCGCTGGTGCGCATGCCGCCGGCGCGCGAGCTGGACAACCTGCCCATCGCGACCAAGAAGCCGGCGCCGCAACCCGCGCTGGAAGGCTATACCTTCGAGGGCTATCGCAATGCCGATGGTTCGGTCGGTACGCGTAACCTGCTGGCCATCACCACTACCGTGCAATGCGTGGCCGGCGTGGTGGAGCACGCGGTCAAGCGCATCCGCGCCGAGCTGCTGCCCAAGTATCCGCATGTGGAAGACGTGGTGGCGCTGGAGCACACCTACGGTTGCGGCGTGGCCATCGATGCACCCAATGCCGGCATCCCCATCCGCACGCTGCGCAACATCAGCCTGAACCCCAACTTCGGTGGCCAGGCCATGGTGGTCAGCCTGGGTTGCGAAAAGCTGCAACCCAACCGCCTGCTGCCGGAAAACATGATCCCCATCCACAAGGCCGGCGAGCCCTATGTGGTCTGCCTGCAGGATGCGGAGCACGTGGGTTTCAACTCCATGATCGACTCCATCATGAAGATGGCCGAGGCGCGCCTGACCGAGCTGAACAAGCGCCGTCGCGAAACCTGTCCTGCTGCCGATCTGGTGGTTGGCGTGCAGTGCGGTGGCAGCGACGCCTTCTCGGGCGTGACCGCCAATCCGGCTGTCGGCTATGCCACCGATCTGCTGGTGCGGGCCGGTGCCTCGGTGATGTTCTCGGAAGTGACCGAGGTACGTGACGGCATCGACCAGCTGACCTCGCGCGCCGTCAACGAGGAAGTGGCGCAAGCCATGATCCGCGAGATGGACTGGTACGACAATTACCTCAAGCAGGGCGGCGTCGACCGCAGCGCCAACACCACCCCCGGCAACAAGAAGGGTGGCCTGGCCAATATCGTCGAGAAGGCCATGGGCTCCATCGTCAAGTCCGGTTCCAGCCCGATCTCGGGCGTGCTCGCGCCGGGCGACAAGCTGCAGCAGAAGGGCCTGATCTATGCGGCCACGCCGGCCTCCGACTTCATCTGCGGCACGCTGCAGCTGGCAGCCGGCATGAACCTGCACATCTTCACCACCGGCCGTGGTACGCCTTATGGCCTGGCTGCCGTGCCGGTCATCAAGGTCGCTACCCGCAATGACCTGGCGCGGCGCTGGCATGACCTGATGGACGTCAATGCCGGCCGCATCGCCAGCGGCGAGGCCACCATCGAAGACGTCGGCTGGGAGCTGTTCCAGCTGATGCTGGACGTGGCCAGCGGCAAGAAGCGCACCTGGGCCGAGCAGTGGAAGCTGCACAACGCACTGACCCTGTTCAACCCGGCGCCGGTGACCTGATTTTTCTCGAAAGGGATCCGCTTGCGGGTCCCTTTCTTTTATCCCTCCAGCGATCGCTGCCGCATCGGCGGACTTCGCTGACTCTGCATGACCTCACACAACAACATCATCCGCAAGGAGACGCCATGACCGACAAGAACTCCACCGCCGGCTCCCGCCTGGCCGCCCTGATCGCCACTTCCGCCCTGGGCCTGGCAGCCGCTCACGCGGGCGCCGCCACCATCGCCTATGTGTCCAACGCCGACAGCCACGACATCTATGTCCTGCAGCTCAATGGCGATGGCAGCGTCAACCTGGTCGACAAGGTCGACACCGGCAGTACCGTCATGCCGCTGGCGCTGAGCCCGGATCACAAGTACCTGTATGCCTCGCTGCGCGGCCAGCCGTATTCGGTGGTCAGCTATGCCATCGATCCGAAGAGCGGCAAGCTGCAAGCCCTGTCCAAGGCCCCGCTGGCCGACAACATGGCCAACATCGCCACCGACCATACCGGGCGCTACCTGTTCGCGGCCTCCTATTCGGGCAACAAGATCTCGGTCAATGCCATCGGGTCAGATGGCGTGGTGCAGACGCCGCCGCTGGCGGTGATCCCCACGGGGAAGAATGCGCACTCGGTGCAGGTCGATCCCGACAATGCCTTCCTGTTTGCCTCCAACCTGGGCAGTGACGTGATCCTGCAGTACCGCTTCGATGTGGCCAGCGGCAAGGTCACCCCCAATGCGCCGCCGTCGGTGGCGACCAAGGCCGGCGCCGGTCCGCGTCACTTCGTGTTCTCGCCGGACAAGCGCTTCGTCTATTCCACCAACGAACTCGACGCCACCGTCAATACCTACGCCTATGACCGCCAGGCCGGCACGTTGACCTTGCAAGCCACCGATTCGGCGCTGCCGGAAGGCTTCAAGAGCAACGAGCAACTGGCCGCGGCCGACCTGCACCTGACCCCCGACGGACGCTTCCTCTACGCCAGCGAGCGCACCTCCAACACGCTCACCGGCTATCGCGTGGATGCCGCCACCGGCAAGCTCTCGCGCATCCTCAACATCCCCACCGAAACCCAGCCGCGCGGCTTCAATATCGATCCCCAAGGCCGCTACCTGCTGGCGGTCGGCCAGCAAGCCGGCCTGAGCAGCTACGCTATCGATCCCGCCAGCGGCGCGCTCAAGCCGCTGTTCCGCTACACCCTGGGCCGCAATCCCAACTGGGTGGAGATCATCGACCTGCCTTGATCGGGTCGGATTACCCCTGTCGCCTTGTCGGGAATGTCACTCCGACAAGGCTATTTGTGCGCGATCTACAACATGCTTGATCCAGAACAGGCAGGCTTGCGTGCGTGCATTGCACAATCATGATCCTGAAAGCGTGCTGACCGTCCTAACCGGGAAATAGGGCAGTTTTAGTCAGTTTGCTGATTGAATCGCCGCGTGACGGCTGCTGTATCGTCTGAGAAGAAGTTTCATTTCTTGTGTTGCATAAAAATTAAGTGGAGAGAGGGAATGCGGAATCTGACGGTTCGCTTCAGCCTGATGAGCGCGCTTGCGCTGTTTTCTATCATGATCGTGGTGGGTGCCGGGGTGGGTATCTTTGCCCTGGGGCGTGCCAACCAGGCGACAGACTTTGTCCATGAACTGGCCCGGCGCACCATCGTCATCAATGACGCCTACAAGGACACCACGCGCACCCGTGCCGCGCAGACGCGTATCTACGCCACCCTGATGGAGAAGGGCGATCCGGCCGTGGCCGAGGCGGCGGTCAAGAGCGCCAAGATGACCTATGACCGTGGCCTCAAGTTCCTGGATGACTACGTCAAGCTGCCCGATCTGCCTGGCCAGGATCCGGCCACGCGTACCGAGCTGATCGAGGCTGGCAAGGCGCTCAACGACAATCTCAGGCAAGCTGCCGAGTTGCTGGCCGCTGGCAATGTCCTGGCTTATTCGGAACTCAATACCAAGCAGATCAGCCCGGGCGGTACGCGCTTCTCGGTGGCCCTGGACAAGTACCAGAAGCTGGCCATGGAACTCAGCGACAAGGCCGCCGACGAACGTGACCGTGAATACAACATGGTGGTCTGGCTGGTCGTGGCCGGCCTGATCGGCGCCATGTTCCTGGTCGTCGGTGTGCATTTCATGCTGCGCAACATCGTGCTCACACCGCTCAACCGCGCCGTGCACCTGCTGGACCTGGTCGCCAATGGCGACCTGACCACCAAGGTCGATGTGGAGAGCCGCAACGAGATCGGCCGCCTGTTCTCGGCCATCCGCAGCATGCAGCAAGCGCTGCTGACCACGGTGTCGCGTGTGCGTAGCAGCTCCGACAGCATCAACACCAGCGCCAAGGAAATCGCCGCCGGCAACATGGACCTGTCCTCGCGTACCGAGCAGCAGGCCAGTTCGCTGGAAGAGACCGCGGCCTCGATGGAACAGCTGACCGGCACCGTCAAGCAGAATGCCGAGAATGCCCTGCAGGCCAACCAGCTGGCGCATTCGGCATCCTCCACCGCCAGCAAGGGCGGCGAGGTGGTGTCGCAGGTGGTCGATACGATGCAGGCCATCAATGATTCCTCGCGCAAGATCGTCGACATCATCAGCGTCATCGACGGTATCGCCTTCCAGACCAACATCCTGGCCCTGAATGCGGCGGTGGAAGCCGCCCGTGCCGGCGAGCAGGGTCGCGGCTTTGCCGTGGTGGCTTCGGAAGTGCGTTCGCTGGCCCAGCGTTCAGCGGCGGCAGCCAAGGAAATCAAGTCCCTCATCGATGATTCGGTGAACAAGGTCGAGACCGGCAGCCAGCTGGTCGAGCAGGCCGGTGCCACCATGAGCGAGGTGGTCTCCAGCGTGCAGCGCGTCACCGACATCGTCGGCGAGATTGCCGAAGCCAGCCGTGAGCAGAGCAGCGGTATCGAGCAGGTCAACCGTGCCATCACGCAAATGGATGAGGTGACCCAGCAGAATGCCGCGCTGGTCGAGCAAGCTGCTGCAGCGGCGCAATCCCTGCAGGGGCAGGCCACCAACCTGGTGGGTGCGGTGAGCATCTTCAAGATCGACGTCCAGCAGGCTGCTGCCAGCCAGGCCAAGCCGCGTCCGGCTCCTGCCCAGGCCAGCAAGCCCGTGCAAGCGGCCCCGGCCGCACCTGCCGTGGCAGCTGTGGCGCCAGCGCCCAAGGCGGCTCCCAAGCTGCCGCCGGCCAAGCCTGCCAGCGCCGCCAGCAGCAGCCGTGCCAAGGACGACGGTCAGGACTGGGAAGAATTCTGAGCGCTATCCGCTCTGGCCCGGCCAGGTCGGGCATTTGTCCCGGCAATAAAAAAACCTCCGCAGCAGACACTGCGGAGGTTTTTTTTCGTCGCTGCAACCGCTGATCAGGCCTGGGTGTAGCTGGTCTTGACGGTGGTGTAGAACTCGGCGGCGTAGGTGCCTTGCTCGCGCGCACCATAGCTGGAACCCTTGCGACCGCCGAAGGGGACGTGATAGTCGACGCCGGCGGTGGCCGTGTTGACCATCACCATGCCCGCCTGGGCGTGGCGCTTGAAGTGGGTGGCGTACTTCAGCGAGGTGGTGCAGATGCCCGAGGACAGGCCGAACTCGGTATCGTTGGCCAGTTGCAGGGCGTGCTCGTAGTTGTCGGCCGGGATCACGGCCGCGACCGGGCCAAAGATCTCTTCACGCGAGATGCGCATGTCGTTGTGGGCGTCCGCGAACAGCGCCGGGGCCATGTAGAAGCCGTCGGTCTCGCGCGAGAGGCGTTCGCCACCCGACACCAGCGTGGCGCCTTCGCCCTTGCCGATGGCCACATAGGACAAGTCCTGGTCCAGTTGCGACTGGTCGACCACGGGGCCGATATGGCTTTCCTTCTGCAGCGCATGGCCGACCTTGACCTTGGCCAGTTGCGCGCAAGCCGCCTCGATGAAGCGCGGGTAGATGCCCTTTTCCACGATCAGGCGGCTCGATGCCGTGCAGCGCTGGCCGGTGGAGAAGAAGGCGCCCTGCACGGCGGCGGTCACGGCCACGTCCAGGTCGGCGTCATTCAAGACCACCATCGGGTTCTTGCCACCCATCTCCAGCTGGAACTTGGCCATGCGCGCGATCGCGCCTTGCGCCACGCGGTTGCCGGTCGCTACCGAACCGGTGAAGGAAATGCCGGCCACGCGGCGATCCTCGATGAAGCGCTGGCCCACCACCGAACCACGGCCCATGACCAGGTTGAAGACGCCCGCCGGGATGCCCGAGCGGCTGATGATGTCGGCGATGGCCCAGCCCGAACCCGGCACCAGTTCGGCCGGCTTGAACAGCACCGTATTGCCGTAGGCCAGGGCCGGGGCGATCTTCCAGGCGGGGATGGCCAGCGGGAAGTTCCACGGTGCGATGATGCCGATCACGCCCAGCGGTTCGCGGGTGATTTCCACGTCCATGCCGGGACGTACGGAGGCCAGCTTGTCGCCACGGATGCGCAGCACCTCGGCGGCGAAGAACTTGAAGATGTTGCCGGCACGGGTGGCTTCGCCTATGCCTTCGGGCAGGGTCTTGCCTTCTTCGCGCGAGAGCAGGGTGCCCAGCTCTTCACGGCGCGCCAGGATCTCGTTGCCGATCTTGTCCAGGGCGTCGGCGCGGGCCTGGATGCTGCCAGTGCTCCAGGCCGGGAAGGCGGCGTGGGCAGCGGCAATGGCCAGCTCGGTCTGGGCCGCATCGGCCTGGGCGTATTCGCCGATCACGTCCGACAGGTCGGAGGGGTTGACGTTCTTGTTGATGCCGGCGCCGGCCAGCCATTCACCGTTGATGTAGTTCGCGAATTGGGTCATCGCATAGCTCCTGGGAGGAATAAGGGGTAGGGGAAAAGAAAAAAGGGCCGCCAGTTTCCTGCGGCCCCCTTGGCAATGCTGCTGCGGCTTATTGCGGGCCGAGCTTCTTGATCAGCGCGGCCAGTTCTTCGTGCTCTTGCGGCGTGCAGTCGGTCAGCGGGGTGCGCACCGGACCGGCATCGTGGCCGACGATCTTGGCACCGGCCTTGACGATGGACACTGCATAGCCAGCCTTGCGGTTGCGGATTTCCAGGTAGGGCAGGAAGAAGTCGTCGATCAGCTTGCCCACGGTGGCGTGGTCATCCTTGGCGATGGCTTCGTAGAACTCCACGGCGGTCTTCGGGATGAAGTTGAACACGGCCGAGGAATACACCGGCACGCCCAGCGCCTTGTAGGCGGCGGCATACACTTCAGCGGTCGGCAGGCCACCCAGGTAGGTGAAGCGGTCGCCCAGCTTGCGGCGGATGTGGACCATCGGCTCGATCTCGCCGACGCCGTCCTTGAAGCCGATCAGGTTGGGGCAACGGTCGGCCAGCTTTTGCAGGGTTTCGGCATTGAGCTTGCAGACGGCGCGGTTATAGATGATGACGCCGAAGTTGACCGATTTGCAGACCGCTTCGACGTGGGCGGCGATACCGTCCTGGCTGGCTTCGGTCAGGTAGTGCGGCATCAGCAGGATGCCGTGGGCGCCCAGGCGCTCGGCTTCCTGAGCGTAGGCGATGGCGGCACGGGTGGAGCCACCGGCGCCGGCGATGATGGGCACCTTGCCGCGGCAGGTCTCGACGGCGGTGCGGATGATGTCCGAGTACTCGCCCGGGACCAGCGAGAAGAATTCACCGGTGCCGCCAGCGGCGAACAGTGCGCTGGCGCCGTACGGTGCCAGCCATTCCAGGCGCTCGATGTAGGTCTTGGGACGGAAGTCACCTTGCTCGTCGAAGTCGGTCAGCGGGAACGACAGCAGGCCGGAAGAGAGGATCTGTTTGAGGTCTTGGGGTGTGTACTGGGACATGGTTTCGCTCGACGCCGTTAAGAATTGGATTGGAATGGATGCAAATGTTCTTGGTGTTGTCTCTGAATCTCGTTGCAGCTCTATATCCGTATAGGATATCAGTCATCGTACAACATAAGATTTCAGAAATCCAGCACTTTTTGGCGGGGATTTGATGGGTGTGTTGAAAAAACGAGGGGAGGGCGCGGCGGGAAATCGACTAGGGAGCGACGAGGGCGCAGCGGGGGGAGGATCAGCCGGGACGCCCCCCTTCAAGCCGGTGCGCCGGCTCGAAGGGGCGGGAAGACGCTATCAGGCTGCGCTGGCAGCGCCCGATTCGGCTTCCTGTTGCGCGCGGCGCAGGCGCTCGCGGCTGTTGGTCAGGTGATTGCGCATGGCCGCGCGGGCGGCCTCGGCGTCACCACGGGCGATGGCTTCGTAGATATCTTCGTGCTCGCGCTGTACCCGGTCCAGGTAGCTGGCCTGCTGGTCATGGGCCAGCTCGGCCGTATTGATGCGCTTGCGCGGGATCACGCCCATGCCCAGATGGCTGATGATCTCGATGAAGTAACGATTGCCGGTGGCATTGGCGATGGCGAAGTGGAAGCGGAAATCCGGTCCCACGGTGTCGCCGCCGCCTTGCTGGTTGTCGCGGAACAGGTCCAGCGCCTGCCGGATTTCCTGCAACTGCTCATCGGTGCGACGGGCCGCGGCCAGGCCGGCGGTCTCGGTCTCCAGGCTGATACGCAACTCCAGCAGCGCCAGCAGGTCGCGCATGGTGGTGATGGTGGCCGGGTCGATGTTGATGTTGGAGCCTTTCTTGGCCTCCAATACAAAGGTGCCGATGCCATGGCGGGTTTCCACCTGGCCGGCCGCCTGCAGGCGCGAGATCGCCTCGCGCACCACGGTGCGCGAGACACCCTGGGTCTGCATGATTTCGGATTCGGTGGGCAGCTTGTCTCCGGGCTTGAGGCTGCCATTGCTGATCATCGCCGTGAGCGACGCCACCACTTCCTGCGACAGGCTCTGGGGCTTGCGGCGCGGGCGCAGCAGCGGGTTGGGGGTATCGCTTACATCCATATCGTTCTAGTTTGAAATGCGGCGCGGACCCGGCTTGTGTTGTTTTGGTCAGTCCGCGCATCGCCAGATGAAAAATGTTGCGCCATCTTACCAGATCGATAAGTGGCGAACGAACGGAAATGCCAGCCGGAAGCATGAGATTAGCGCAATTTCAGCAGGAGGTCAGACAAGTTTCACCTGAATTTGCGCTTTTTCAATGGCGGCACTGAAGTACGTACCTGACAGAATTAGTCGGGTTTGATATACTTGACTCAAATATTCGGGAATTCAGGGTAAGCGGTTCCAGCGAAACATTTGTTTCTGGAGTGAACATCCATGCGTCTAACTACCAAAGGTCGTTTTGCCGTGACGGCGATGATTGACCTGGCCTTGCGCCAGGGCAAGGGCCCCGTCACGCTCTCGGCCATCAGCGAGCGCCAGGAAATTTCTTTATCATATCTGGAGCAGTTGTTCGGCAAGTTGCGGCGTCACCAGATCGTCGAGTCCGTGCGCGGCCCCGGTGGCGGTTACAACCTGGCCCGCAAGGCCGCCGATGTGTCGGTGGCCGACATCATCATCGCCGTCGATGAACCCCTGGATGCGACCCAGTGCGGTGGCAAGGAAAATTGCCACAGCGCCTCCCATCCCGGTGGCGCGCGCTGCATGACCCATGACCTGTGGTCAACCCTGAACGAAAAGATGGTCGAGTACCTGGATTCGGTCTCGCTGCAGGACCTGGTCGACCAGCAAAAAGAACCCAAGCCGGCGGAGCTGCGTTCCGCCGACTCGCAGAGCGTGGTGGTGATGCACCGCCCGCAAGCCGCAGCCTGATTTGGAGCAAGGACCTATGAACGCACCCCTGGAAAAAAGCCTGCTGGAGACCATCAAGGCTCCGCACTTCCCGATCTACATGGACTACTCGGCGACCACCCCGGTCGATCCGCGCGTGGCCGACAAGATGATTCCCTATCTGCGCGAGCAGTTCGGCAATCCTGCCTCGCGCAGCCACATGTATGGCTGGACCGCCGAGAAGGCCGTGGAAGAGGCGCGTGAAGAAGTGGCCAAGCTGGTCAATGCGGACTCGCGCGAGATCATCTGGACCTCCGGCGCCACCGAGAGCAACAACCTGGCCATCAAGGGTGCGGCGCAGTTCTACAAGTCCAAGGGCAAGCACATCATCACGGTGAAGACCGAGCACAAGGCGGTGCTGGATACCTTCCGCGAGCTGGAACGCGTGGGCTTCGAAGCCACCTACCTGCAGCCGCAGGACAATGGCCTGGTCACCGTCGAGCAGATCGCTGCCGCCGTGCGTCCGGACACCATCCTGGTCTCGGTCATGCTGGTCAACAACGAGATCGGCGTGATCCAGCCAGTGCCGGAAATCGGCGAGTTCTGCCGCTCCAAGGGCATCATCTTCCATAGCGATGCCGCGCAAGCCACCGGCAAGGTCAAGATCGACCTGGAAAACTGGAAGGTTGACCTGATGAGCTTCTCGGCCCACAAGTCCTACGGCCCCAAGGGTATCGGTGCGCTGTACGTGCGCCGCAAGCCGCGCGTGCGCATCGAGGCGCAGATGCACGGTGGCGGTCACGAGCGCGGCCTGCGTTCGGGTACCCTGGCGACCCACCAGATCGTGGGCATGGGCGAAGCCTTCCGGCTGGCCCGTGAAGAGATGGATAGCGAACTGGCCCACATCCGCGCCATGCGCGATCGCCTGGCCAAGGGCCTGCAGGAGATCGAAGAGACCTACATCAACGGCGACATGGAACACCGCGTCCCGCACAACCTGAACGTGAGCTTCAACTACGTCGAGGGCGAGTCGCTGATCATGGCCATCAAGGACATCGCCGTGTCCTCCGGCTCGGCCTGCACCTCGGCCAGCCTGGAACCGTCCTACGTGCTGCGCGCCCTGGGCCGCAGCGATGAACTGGCGCACAGCTCGATCCGTTTCACCATCGGTCGTTTCACCACCGAGGAAGACATCGACTTCACCATCGAGCTGATCAAGAGCAAGGTCGGCAAGCTGCGCGAGCTGTCGCCGCTGTGGGATATGTACAAGGATGGCGTGGACCTTTCCACCATCCAGTGGGCGGCCCACTAAACCGGACCTGCCAGCCGTCGCCAGCAGCCTCATGAAGCCGCCGGCGATGGACGAAACCATCTTCTAGGAGCAAGAACATGTCTTATTCGGAAAAAGTACTCGACCACTATGAAAACCCGCGCAACGTCGGCGCCTTCGAGAAGGGCGACGAGACCGTTGGCACCGGCATGGTGGGCGCGCCCGCCTGCGGCGACGTGATGAAGCTGCAGATCAAGGTGGGCGCCGATGGCGTCATCCAGGATGCCAAGTTCAAGACCTATGGCTGCGGTTCGGCCATCGCCTCGTCGTCGCTGGTGACCGAATGGGTCAAGGGCAAGACGCTGGACGAAGCCCTGTCCATCAAGAACACCCAGATCGCCGAGGAACTGGCGCTGCCGCCGGTGAAGATCCACTGCTCCATCCTGGCCGAAGACGCCATCAAGGCGGCCGTGCAGGACTACAAGGCCAAGCACGGCGCAGAGCAGAAGGCAGCAGCCTGATCGACTCCCGGTCGCAGGCCGGCGCAAGCCGTTTTTGATTCAGTAAGGCAGGCATCATGGCAATCACATTGACAGAGAAGGCAGCAAAACACATCAGCCGGTACATGGAACGTCGTGGCAAGGGCATCGGCCTGCGTCTGGGCGTGCGTACCACCGGGTGCTCCGGGCTGGCGTACAAGCTGGAATACGTGGATGAACAGGCGTCCGAGGACACCGTCTTCGAATCGCATGGCGTGCGCGTGTTTGTCGATCCCAAGAGCCTGCCCTACATCGACGGCACCGAGCTGGACTTCGCCCGCGAAGGCTTGAACGAAGGTTTCAAGTTCCAGAACCCCAACGTCAAGGACGAATGCGGTTGCGGCGAGAGCTTCCGCATCTGATTGCTGCGTTCTTGTCGATGCCGCCGCGCCCGGGTCATGGGCGCTGGCGGCCAGTGCTTAGCCGACCGTGACAGCCGCCTGATCCCTCTTGCAGAGCCCGACCTGGTCACTGTTCGCCGTCCCTGATGTGCCAAGCCTGTTGCAGTCCGACAGGCTTTTTATTTTTCAGCCATGCAAAACCACTTCGACCTGTTCCAGTTGCCGCAACGCTTCGCCGTCGATCTCAAGGCGCTGGAGCAGGCCTATCATCGCGTGCAGGGACAGGCGCATCCGGACAAGTTCGCCCACGCCAGCGATGCCGAGAAGCGCGTGGCCATGCAATGGGCCACCCGCGCCAACGAGGCCTACCAGACGCTGAAGACCCCCTTGAAGCGCGCCCGCTACCTGTGCGAACTCCATGGCGTGGACCTGCAGACCGAATCCAATACCGCCATGGCCCCGGCCTTCCTGATGCAGCAGATGGAATGGCGCGAGACCCTGGATGACGCCAAGGCCGGCCGCGATCTCGATGCCCTGGAGCGCCTCAATGGCGAACTGCTGGCCGAGAAGAAGGCCGAGATCGCCCGTATCGAGGCTGGCCTGGACGCCGGCGACTATACGCAGGCTGGCCAGCTGGTGCGCCAGCTGATGTTCCTGGACAAGTTCGGCGCGGAAATCGGCGATGCCTTCGCGCTGATCGAAGGCTGAACGCGGGAGACCACCATGCCTGACCTGTTGCTGTTCCTGCTGGCCGCCATGACGCTGACGCTGGCCCCCGGCCCCGACAATATCTACGTGCTCACGCGCGGCATCGCCCAGGGCCGCCGGGCCGGGCTGGTGGCTGCCGCCGGTTTCAGCTCGGGCCTGGTCTTCCATACCCTGCTGGCGGTGTTGGGCTTTGCCGCCCTGATCAAGGCCTACCCGCCGGCCTACCACGCGCTGCAATATGCCGGTGCCGCCTACCTGGCCTATCTCGGCTACCGCACCCTGCGTTCGGCAGCGGCCGGCATTTCCCTGGCCGGTGAAGGGCAGGGCGCACCCGCCGTGCCACTGCGCCGCATCTACTGGCAAAGTGTGCTGGCCAATATGCTCAATCCCAAGGTGACGCTGTTCTTCATCGCCTTCCTGCCGCAGTTCGTGCATCCCGACGCGGGTCACGTACCGCTGCAGATGCTGGTGCTGGCGCTGGTCTTCATCGTCCAGGCCTTTGCCATCTTCAGCGCCATCGCGCTCTTCTCCGGCACCGTCGGCGCCTGGTTCCGCCGCCGTGCCTCTGCTTCCGTCCATCTGAATCGCCTTGCAGGTTGTGCCTTCATCGGCCTCGGCATCCGGATGGCCTTACCCGAATAACATCGCTCCACACGAGTCCACATCCTATGGCTTTACTGCAGATTTCCGAACCGGGCATGTCCACCGCGCCGCACCAGCGACGTCTGGCGGTTGGCATCGACCTGGGCACCACCAACTCGCTGGTGGCCACCGTGCGCAACAGCATTCCCGAAGTGCTGGCCGACGACGATGGCCGCGTGCTGCTGCCCTCGGTGGTGCGCTACCTGCCCAATGGCCACGCCAACATCGGCTACAAGGCCCAGGCCGCGCAGACCACCGATCCGCGCAATACCATCGTCTCGGTCAAGCGCTTCATGGGCCGTGGCCTGAAGGACATCGCCCACGCCGAGAACATGCCCTATGACTTCCAGGACCAGCCTGGCATGGTGCAGATCAAGACCGTGGCCGGCGTGAAGAGCCCGGTGGAAGTCTCGGCGCAGATCCTGGCCACGCTGCGCCAGACCGCCGAGGATGCCCTGGGTGACGACCTGGTGGGGGCGGTCATCACCGTGCCGGCCTACTTCGACGATGCCCAGCGCCAGGCCACCAAGGACGCGGCACAGCTGGCCGGCCTGAACGTGCTGCGCCTGTTGAACGAACCCACGGCGGCAGCGATTGCCTATGGCCTGGACAATGGCTCCGAAGGCATCTTCGCGGTCTATGACCTGGGCGGCGGCACCTTCGATATCTCGGTGCTCAAGCTCACCCGTGGCGTCTTCGAAGTGCTGGCGACCGGCGGCGATTCGGCCCTGGGTGGCGATGACTTCGACCACCGCCTGTTCTGCTGGATCAGCCAGGAAGCGCAACTGCAGCCGCTGTCGGATGAGGATACGCGCCTCCTGATGGTCAAGGCGCGCGAGGTCAAGGAACTGCTCTCGACCAAGGATGAAGTGCAGATCGATGCCGTGCTCCGGTCCGGCGAGGAAGTCCACCTGTCCATGACGGCCGCGCAGTTCAACGAGATTACCCAGCACCTGGTGACCAAGACCATGACGCCGGTGCGCAAGGCCCTGCGCGATGCCAGCCTGACCGTGGAAGACGTCGATGGCGTGGTGCTGGTCGGCGGTGCGACCCGCATGCCCTCTATCCGTCGCGCGGTGGGCGAGTTCTTCAAGACCAACCCGCTCTCCAACATCGACCCCGACAAGGTGGTGGCGCTGGGCGCAGCCGTGCAGGCCAATCTGCTGGCCGGCAACCGCGCCCCCGGTGACGACTGGCTGCTGCTGGACGTGATCCCGCTGTCGCTGGGCATCGAGACCATGGGTGGCCTGGCCGAGAAGGTCATTCCGCGCAACTCCACCATCCCCTGCGCGCGCGCCCAGGAATTCACCACCTTCAAGGATGGCCAGACCGCCATGGCCATCCACGTGGTGCAAGGCGAGCGCGAGCTGGTCGCCGATTGCCGCTCGCTGGCACGCTTCGAGCTGCGCGGCATCCCGCCCATGGCCGCCGGCGCGGCGCGCATCCGCGTGACCTACCAGGTCGATGCCGATGGTTTGCTCGCCGTGGCCGCGCGCGAGATGACCTCCGGCGTGGAAGCCTCGATCAGCGTCAAGCCCTCGTATGGGCTGGGCGACGACGAGATCGCGCGCATGCTGCAGGAATCCTTTAGCTCGGCCGACGAAGACATGCAACGCCGCGCCCTGCGCGAAGAGCAAGTCGAAGCCGAACGCATCGTGCTGGCCACGCGCTCGGCCCTGCAAGCGGATGCCGCGCTACTGTCGGAAGACGAGCGCCGCGACATCGAAGTGCAGATCGAGGCCGTCACCGCCGCCGCCCAGGGCAGCGACCACCTGGCCATCAAGGCAGCGGTCGATGCGCTGGCGCACGGCACCGAGGAATTCGCCGCGCGCCGCATGGACCGTAGTGTCCACGCCGCCCTGGCCGGCAAGAAACTGGACGAAGTCGCCTGAGCGAATTCACGCTATCCACACTGACACGAATCACGAAAGTCCCCCATGCCCCAGATCGTTATCCTCCCCCATCCAGTCCTCTGCCCCGAAGGCTCGGTGATCAATGCCCCGGCCGGCAAGACCCTGTGCGATGCGCTGCTGGACAGCGACGTCGACATCGAGCACGCCTGTGAAAAGTCCTGCGCCTGTACCACTTGCCACGTGGTCATCCGCGAGGGATTCGAGACTCTCAATGAGCCCACCGACAAGGAAGAAGACCTGCTGGACATGGCCTGGGGTCTGGAAGCGACCTCGCGCCTGTCTTGCCAGGTCGTGCTGGGCGAAGACGACCTGACCGTCGAAATCCCCAAGTACACCATCAACCACGCATCCGAAAACCATTGAGCCGTACTGCCCCGGCAGTGCCGGCAGGAGCCAATCATGAAATGGACTGATACCCAGCTGATCGCCGAGGAGCTTTACGACAGGTTCCCCAACATCGATCCCAGTACCATCCGCTTCACCGACCTGCATCGCTGGGTCATGGAGCTTGATGGCTTCGATGACGATCCCAATCGCTCCGGCGAGCGCATCCTGGAAGCCATCCAGGCGGCGTGGATCGTCGAGGCGGAGTAAGCCCTGACTGGCAATGAAAAAACGCATCGATATCGATGCGTTTTTTTTTCGTCTCCGGATCGTGCCGGCTAGATGAACAGGTCCGGCACGCCCTTGGCGCCCGTGGCGTATTGGGGAAATATCTTTTCCAGTGCCTGGTCGTGGATGCGCATGTGCCGCTCCGACAGCGCGCACAGCACCGCGCGGAAATCGGTGGTGATGGCGAGGTCGCGCCCTTCGTTCAGGGCCGTCTGGTTCAGCCCCGGCCATTGACCGTAGATCTTGCCCCCGCGCAGGTTGCCACCCATCAGCCACATCGCATTGCCGTGACCGTGATCGGTGCCGCCATTGCCGTTCTCGCGGAAGGTGCGGCCGAATTCCGACATCACCACGATGACCGTGTCATTGAAGGCCGGCCCCAGTTCCCTGGCCAGCGTGGCTAGGCCCCCGGCCAGGGGCGAGAGGCGTCCCGCCAGCTGGCCGGTGCCATTGCCCTGGTTGATGTGGGTATCCCAGCCACCCACGGCCAGGAAGGCCAGGCGGATGCGGGGATCGTGTCGCATCAGGCGGCCCAGCCGGGCCGTATCCATGGCCAGGCCATTGGGAAGCGGCGCGCCATTGTTGGCCATCTGCTGCTCCTGGCTGTTGATCTCGGTCATCAGCTCGTGGCGTGCCGCGATGCCGTCGCGGTAGGCCTTGGCCACGGCATCGTCGCCCTCATAGAGCGGTCCGTAGGCCTGCATCATGCGGGGCTGGTCGATCAGCCCGGGGCGGGTGGCGGCACGCCCGGTCTGCAGGTTGGCCACCACATTGTGTCCGGCCAGGATGCGCGGCGTGGCATCGCCCACATTGAGTGCCTGCAGCGGCGATTGCGCTGGCGGCAGGTAGTCCATCACGCGGTTGAGCCAGCCGTCGCGGGTGTTGTGCTGGCCGGGCGTGCCGGTCTCCATGTAGTCCTGCGCCTCGAAGTGCGAGCGCGAGCCATCGGGCGAACCCGAGGCATGCACGAAGGCCAGCTGGCCGCTTTCCCAGTACGGCATCAGCGGCTGCAAGGCCGGATGCAGGCCGAAATAACCGGTCAGGTCGATGGCGCCATTGGCCTGGCCCGGACGCGCCACCGCGATGCTGGGACGGGCGCGGTAGTACTCGGGGTCGCCATACGGCACCACCACGTTCATGCCATCGACCGCCCCGCGCAGGAACACCACGACCATGCGCGGCGCGCCATCGCCATTGGCATGCGCACGCGGGGCAGGGTTGCCATAGGCCAGTTTGGCCGGTGTGGCGCGGCTGATGCTCTTGTCGCCCACGGGGGCCACGGCGCAACCGGACAGGCCGATCGGGACCAGGATGGCACCGCTGCCGGCGGCGCCCAGATAACGGATGAAATCACGACGGTTCATGGAAGTCTCTCTGGCCGGATGGATCAGCGTTTCATGAAATCAGGACTGCCCAGGATCAGACCCGCCTGCACATTCTCGGGGGCGCCGGCGATCTTGGCGGCCGCTTGCGGTGAGATGGCCGGGCCCAGCGTGCCCAGCAGCTGGCGTGGATCGACCGGTCGGGCGTCGGCATTGGCGGGCGCTGCGTCGCCCTCGGCGCGGGCAATGGGCGACTTGCCGTTGACCAGGTTGCCGGCGAAGTTGATCCGGCGCAGCAGTGCGTCGGGATTCAACCACGCCGCTTCCGAATACTTGTAGCCCTCGGGGGTGAGCCAGCCATACAGCGGCATGCCGAACTGGCCGAACGCGCCGTTGACCGGTTTCGCATTCCTCACGGGAATGTCACCAGCCCGCAGCGCCGAGACCACGAACTGGTAGGGCGTCTTGAACTGCGTCTGGTAATTGCTGCGCGCCCAGAATTGCGGACTGTCGAAGAGCGTCTGCAGTACCGCGCGCAGGTCACCCTGGGTGGCCAGGAATTTCTGCGTGAGTCGCTGCACCAGCGCCGGATCGGGCTGGTCGGAGACGAAGTACTGCACCAGCTGGGTCGAGATGAAACGCGCCGTCGACGGATGAGTGGCCAGGATATCCAGCGCCGCTTCGCCTTCCTGGTAACCCCTGGCCGCGAGCGGCCGGCCCAGGAATACCTTGGGCGAATTGTCGTGCCGCTGGGCGGCGAACGCGAAGGGCGCCGCCCCCGCCTTCATGGCATTGACATCGATGGTCCAGCCCGAGAGGATGCGCGCCAGCGTGATCACGTCGGCCTGCTGGTAACCCCCATCCACGCCCAGCGTATGCAGCTCCATCAGCTCGCGTGCGTAGTTCTCGTTCAAGCCCTTGAAGCGACCGCGCGCACCCGGCGTACCGGCGCCGCTGGAGAGCCAGTTGTCGAGGTAGTACAGCATCGCCGGATGATGTGCCACCGCCCCCAGCAGGTCGCGGAAGTGGCCCAGCGCGTAGGGACGGATGGCATTCTTTTCATAGTCGCCAACCCAGTAGCGCACCCATTCCTTGCCTTCGAAGATGTTGAAATGGTTGGCCCAGAATTCGGTCATCACTTCTTCCAGCTGGCGCGGGCTTTCGGTAGCCTGCAGCAGGCGCGCCATGTGGAATTGCGGGGTCAGCTCGCGTGGCGCCCGTTGCCGCGCCGCCTGCTTGACCTCCTTGTCGGCTTCCTTGTCGATCGAGGGCGGGCCATAGTCGACGAACAATTGCGCCGGCGTCATCTGCAGGCCCGGCAAGGCCGCCAGCCGCGCTTGCAGGTCTGCCGGCAGGGGGATGCGTTCGGGATGCAGCTGCTGCTCGATGTAGCGTTTCACGCCCATCTGCTCGACCTGTTCCAGGTCACCGGGCCGGGGCCCATAGGCCAGGCGGTTCAGCACGTGCAGGGCACGTTCCTGCTCCGACAGCGGCGCTGTTGTTGCGGCAGTCGGCGAGGCCGCATGGGCCAGCTCCAGGCTGCTGGCCAGCAGCGCCAGCAAGAAAGCGCGGCGCGCGCGGGTCGAACCCGGCAAGGGGGAAATCAATTGGCGTAACGGGCGCATCGATGAGCCTCGCGGTATCGAAATTGTTGGAGGCCAGTATGGACAATGGCCGCAACGCCCACTGTAAGAAAGTGTAATGCGCAATGCGCACAGATGGGCGAATGCCGGCATAACGCGAGGTGACGCATTTCGGTTGTCATGCCGCTCGCATCAGGTGAAGAAAGCTGCATGACGCGGCTGCAAAGTTGCCAGCCTGGCTACGGTCATCCGGTTCCAGTTATCGACGTGCTAACGCAAGCTGGATTTTTCTCGATTTTTCAGAGGATTCTCAAGCGCCTGATGCCATTGCTCACCCACAATAGCGCGTTTGAAGAAACTGGCGCAATCGCACTGGGGAGTGCGGACATTGGCCGAACAAGAGAATGGGGACGCAGCATGACATGGACACCGGCATCGGCGATGCGTATCGCCCTGCTCGACGATCACGCGGTGGTCCGCTACGGACTGGCCATGCGCCTGGCCGAGGAGCCGGACCTGGACGTGGTGGGCGCCTTCGCCACCAGCAAGGAACTGATGGTCGCATTGCGCACGGTGCCGGCGGACCTGCTGCTGATCGACTATGCGCTGGGCAGCAACGATATCGATGGCCTGAACCTGATCCGGGCGCTGCGGGTGCGTTTCCCGCGCAGCAAGATCCTGGTCGCCTCGGCGCATCACAACCCGGCCACCGTGGCCCTGGCGATGAAGGCCGGTGCGCAGGGCTTCGTGGGCAAGTCGCAGGAGCTGGGCGAGCTGATCCAGGCCGTGCGTGCCGTGGGGCGAGGGCGCCAGTACCTGAACGTGACCATGGTGACGGCACTGTCCTCGATGCAGCAGGCCGAGTCCGGCGCCGGCCAGGCCGAACCGGCCAGCGGCAGCCGGCGCGGCAGTGGCGGTGTGCCGGCCGCCAGCCGGGCGCTGGCCGAGTTGTCCAGCCTGTCACCGCGGGAGCGTGAAGTGCTGCGCTGTTGCCTGGAGGGCTTGTCGGTTACCGAGATCGCCGAGAAGTTCATGCGCAGCGTCAAGACCATCAGCGGGCAAAAGCAGTCGGCCTTGCGCAAGCTGGGCGTACGCAGCGACCACGAACTCTTCAAGATCGCTTATCACATCAAGGACCTGTAGGGCAGGCCATGCAGTACAAGGGAGGACATAATAATGATGACTAGCAGTTCGCCGCAGATCTTGCTGGTAGACGATTCGGCAACGATACGGCAGGCCATTGGCAATCGCCTGCGGACCATGGGTTGCGAGGTCCACAGCGTGTCCGACGGCGCCACCGCGCTGGCGGCGATACAGTCGCAGGCCTACGGCCTGGTGCTGCTGGATTGCTACCTGCCCGACATGTTCGGCCATGAGGTGGCGCAGCAGGTACGGGAGCTGGAATCGGCCACGCCGCAGCGTCCCTATACGCCGCTGATCGGCATCTCGGCCGAAACCGATCCGGCCCATGTGCGGCTGTGTCTGGAGCAGGGCATGGACGGCATGCTGGGCAAGCCCCTGCAAAGCGATGCCTTGCGCAAGATGCTGGCGCTGTGGTGCGACCACGAGTCACCCGCTACCCATGCACAGGCCTCCTCCGGGGAGCTGGCGGCCGGTGAGGATCTGCAACAGCTGTTCCTGCGCACCTCGCAACACGATCTGCAGGCCTTGCGCGCCGCGCACGCCAGTGTCGACCTGGCCGTCATGGGCCAGCTGGTGCATCGCATGAAGGGCGCCGCGCTGACCATGCAGCGCGCCGAGATCGTGGCCTTGCTGGAATGTGTCGAGGAAGCCCTGCGCGCAGGCGAGGGCGGCCTGGATTCCATCCCGCTGCTGCTGGTGTCGCTGGGACGGATCCTGGACGTCCAGGGCAACTAGGGCATCAGGCGCCGACCCAGGGCAGGCCGGCCTTGCACCAGCCTTCCACGGTCTTGCGGTGGCCGGCGGCGTCCTTGTTGCCCTCGAAGCCTTCGAGGATGTCGAAGCACTGGCCGAAGCCATGGTCGGTGGCCAGCTTGGCCGCATGCTTGGAACGCACACCGGAGCGGCACAGGAACAGCAGGATGTCATCCGGGTTGGCCACTTCCTTCAGCTGTTCCAGGAACAGCGCATTGGGTTTGCCCTCCGGATAGAGATTCCATTGCACCGCCAGATGCTGGCCGGCCGGAATCTGCACGATGCCCACCCAATCGCGCTCGGCGCGGGTACGCACATCGACCAGCTTGACGGCGGCATTGCCTTCGATCAGCGCCAGCGCCTCCTGGGGCGTGACCGCGCCGCGGTAGGGAAGCTGGCCGGCACTGGCACGGTCGGCGGCGGCGGCGAGGATGTCTTGGTGGCTCATGATGGTTCTCTTTGTCAGGGCGCTATCAAAATGAAAACAGGAAATGCAACGGGAAGCGGACAAGCCGTCTTGAAGCTGGCTTGCCCGGAAGGTGAAACTTTAAACAATTTTTCCAGGCCGGTGCAGGATCGCGATCAAGCGCCATGATGCCCCAAGACGGCGCAGGCACCAAAACAGGGCGTTTCACATGAAAAATCATCGAAGTGCATTTTAATGGTGCATTTATCTTAAATTGCACTAAAATAATGCATCCCTCCGGCTTTCCTGCACTGTAGGGGAAGGCCGTCCAGCCGCCTGCTCCCTAAAATATTCCATAATTGCCGCCCCCGAAAGGTTGGTGGCATGGAATCTGCTATCATCCGCGACTGAGTTCGGCGCAAGACCGTTGTATCAAATGCAAAGATCCAGTCGCAGAAAACGGCTCAACACCCCAATTTATACTACTTCCTCGTTTTAGGAGATTCGCTTGGCAAG